>DAOVSZ010000038.1 GCA_030627725.1 Desulfobulbaceae bacterium | reverse complement strand
GTAAAGGCGTGCTTTTTGCAATCCCGTTTTTAAAGGCTGCTGCCACGGGTTCGGGTATGGAGATCGGGAAAAATGTAGTTGTCATTGGAGGCGGAAACGTTGCCATAGATGTGGCGCGTGTTGCGGTCCGCCTGGGCGCTGAAAATGTCACCATGGCAGGCCTTGAATCAAGGGAGGAAATGCCTGCATGGGAATGGGAGATCAATGAGGCACAAGAGGAAAATGTGCAGTTGCTTTGTTCTGTGGGACCGAACGAGATTAAAGGGGACGGCGTAGCCGAGTCCATTGTATTCAGAAAATGCGTGTCCGTATTTGATGAAACCGGCAGATTCAGCCCGAAATATGATGACGACTCACTTACCACGGTAACTGCGGATACAATAATATTTTCCATTGGCCAGAAGGCGGATTTGAAATGTCTGGAAGACTCTGCGGTTGAAAAAAACAAATTTGGCCGTCTGGCCTTTGATCCAAACACGCTTGCCACCTCCATGCAAGGAGTGTTTGCCTGCGGTGAGGTTACGACCGGGCCGGGTGCGGCAATTCAGGCAGTGCGTCAGGGTCACATGGCTGCTTCCGCTGTTGCGGCCTACATAGAGACAGGCGCAATACAACCTGTTGAAGAAGATATACTGGAACCTCTTGGGGATCTGCCGGATGAAACCATAAAACATATACCTCATGTCGAGCGCCTCATACCCCCAGTTGTATCAGCCTCGGAACGTATAAAGGGGTTTTTTGAGATTGAGGGCGCACTTACAGAGGAACAGGCGATCATGGAGGCAAGACGGTGCATGAATTGTCTGTCAGGCGCTGTTGTTGCGGATTTAGGCATGTGCGCCGCGTGCCTTACATGTGTGCGTCTCTGTCCGTTTGACGTGCCGCGCATAGAAAAAGGTTCTGCAATGATGCCGGATATTAAATGTCAGGCATGCGGCCTGTGTGCGGCAGAGTGCCCGGCCGGCATAATCATTGTTGATAAGTTCGGTACGAACATGATGAAAGAGCGTCTGGAACCTCTGTTCGAAGATGCGGCCGTGCAGCCCGATGTGGTGGTTTTCTGCTGTTCATACGGCATACTGGACAGAAAGGATTTGGTGCCGGCGGCAAATCAGACAGGAACCACATTACGCATGGTAATACCATGTACGGCCAGGCTTAGTGTGCCGGATCTTCTATCTCCATTCGAACTTGGGGCAAAGGGAGTGGTGACGTATACCTGCTCCGAAGCCTGTCCGTATCCAGGGATGGAGGACAGGTTGAAACAGCGCATAGGAAGAGTAAAGAATGTTCTTGATGAGATAGGGGTCGGAGGGGACTGTATCGATATCCTGGAAGCCGGAAATTTGTCAGTGCAGGCATGTCAACAGCAGGCGGATGCGATGCGTGAAAAGCTCGCCTCGGTTGTTTGATTTCAAGGAGTAATAAATGATTACAGCAGAAAGAAAACCTTTGGGTGAAATCAAGGGATTTCTGGAAAAATATAACAGAATTCTTGTTGTGGGGTGCGGGACCTGCGTAACCGTATGTTTCGCCGGAGGCGAACAGGAAGTAAAGACCGTGTCTGCCGCACTTAGAATCGGATTTAAGAAAGACGGCGCCGAAAAGGAGATTTTTGAGGGCTGTGAGGTCAGACAATGTGATCCGGAGTATATAGATCAGATAATCGAGAGGGTGAAGAACGACAAAATTGATGCTGTTCTCTCCCTGGCCTGTGGTGTGGGCGTAAACTGTCTGGCTGAGCATATCGGCGCCGTGCCGGTTTTCCCGGGACTGAATACGGCATTCTATGGAGCTACAGTGGAACATGGAAAGTGGGCGGAGATGTGTGCCGGATGCGGGGCATGCATACTTCATCTCACAGGAGGCATATGCCCCATAGCGCGTTGCTCCAAGAGCCTGCAGAACGGACCGTGCGGCGGATGCGACAACGGCAAATGCGAGATCTCACCTGACGTTGACTGCGCATGGATATTGATAATCAAGAGAATGGAGCAACTTGGAACGCTCGAAAGCCTTGATGAAATTCAACAGCCGCACGACTGGTCAAAATCAACTCACGGCGGGGTGAGAACAATTGTCAGAGAAGACCTTTTGATCAAGTAGTGATTTTATATACATAGTTCGGTTAAGTTGATTTCTGATTATCTTGGCGTATATAAATTGTTCCCAAAAAAGTTAACATGTTATTGTGTTGATTTTTCTGCCATTGTTTTAGTCATTAATCCCCACCTGCCAGTGTCAAATCGTATATCCAGCCGCCCACGACCAGTTTCTTGGAATTCCAGCCACATTCCGTCAGCCAGCCGAAAACCAGCTTGCTGACACTGTACATTTCTTTCCCATTGCAAAAAACCATTTTTTTTTTCCGCCATTCGTGGTAACGAATGATAAACGGAACAGGTTAACTGCCTGTAAATCTTGAGTCATTCGTATTTATGAGGTCTGTAGTAAATGTCTAAAATTTTTTTAGAAAGAATCAGGCTTTATTTCTGCCTGCTCCTTTGCCTTTTTACTGTCTGTTCCTGCTTTTTCAAAAAAACCCCGCCTCCGCAACCGTCATGGGATTATGCTGCGGACGGGATAATCTTGAAGTACACATCGGATCAGTATCTTAATGAGGTTGATGGAAATCCGCATTCCATCATGGTTGTTATCTATCAACTGGAAAAAAAGAAAACCTTTCAGAATCTCATGGGGCATGTACAAGGTGTGGAGAACCTCCTGAACGCCCAGAGATTCGATGAAAATGTACTCTTTGTGAGAAGGTTTTTTGTCGAACCCGGACAGACCAGAACAATTACCTTTGACCGGGAAGAGAACACTAGGCATATAGGCATCGCGGTCGGATTTTACAATCTTTTCCCCAAGAAGGCATGCCGCCTTTATGACATTCCCTTTCAGATCAAAAAAAAGGGTTTTATTCTGAAGAAAAAGTATGCTGACATTGACCCCTATACAATAGAGCTTAACCTGGGGCGCTACGGCATTAAGGGGAAACGGGATGATTGAGCCGAACAAATCAATTTACTGGCACCAGGGACTTTTTCTGCAGCCTCACCATCTGCAGCAGTCGGATTTGTATTCCAGGTCCGTTGCCGCACCTTTGTTCCACTATCAAAGTCCCTTTTTCTGGGGGGTCAATCAGCTTGATATTCAGGAGACTTCTCTCCAGGACCGCGTCTTTGAGCTAAGCCAGGTTGAGACGATTTTTCAGGATGGCACCTGGATAAAATTTCCTGGTAATGCGGTGGTTCAACCCAGGTCTTTTTCGGAACTTCCCCTTGATCTTGAAAACGGTAAGCCTTTTAATGTCTACCTTGGCCTGCGTAAATGGAACCCGGCCGAGAAAAATGTTACAACAACCGAAGGGGCTACCGATTTATTTGACATTGACACCCGATACACCTCGTCGGTAGTGCCGGCAATGGTCCGGGATGCCTATCATGGAGGATCGCCAACTGAAATCCGTTTTATGGAGCATGCCCTGAAGATTTTTTGGGGGAGTGAAATTGAGGACCTCGGTGAGTACCACCTTGTCCCGATTGCCCAGTTAGAGCTGGCCGGCGCCGAGATCAAGCTGACTGAAAATTTTATACCGCCTGCCTTCTTGATATCCTCATCGAAAAAACTCATGCAGATCTTGCGGAATATATTCGAGCAGATTACTTCCCGCAGCCGGGTCTTTGAGTCCTATAAAATACCCAAAGGTTTCTCAAGCTCAGACTTTGAGGCCCATTTTCTGCCGCACCTGCTTGCCTTGAGTGCCCTCAACCGCGCCATGCCGGCATTAAATCACATCATCGAATCGCCCCACAGTCACCCGTGGAATGTATATGGTCTGCTCCGGCAGATAGTTGGTGAGCTTTCCACTTTTACCGACAGGATAACGGCACTGGGTCAGCTCAGGGACGGTACCGAACTTCTGCCTAGATATGACCATGAAGACCTTGGCAGCTGTTTCAAGGAAGCGGAACGGCTTATCGAAGAGTGCCTCAACGTCATTGCCATAACCGGCGAAAACCTCATATACCTGACAAGAGAAGGAAACCGTTTCTCCTGTAAGATTGAAGCTGAGGATTTCAAGTCCCGCTACTCTTATACCCTTATTGTCCAGACTGCCGGCGACCAGGAACAGATTGTCGGTTCTCTGCAAAAGATCGCCAAGATCGGGAGTTTCGAGCAAATCCAGACTATGATTTCCAGGGCGTTGCCCGGTGTTCCCTTAAGGCACCGGCTGGTTCCGCCCCCGGGACTGCCGAAACGCCCTGACTCGTATTACTTTAAGCTTGACAGCAACAGCCCGCATTGGCAGGAAATTATCAACTCCAGGCAGATTTGCCTATACTGGGATGAGGCTCCGGATGACGTCTCGGTCGAACTCGCTATTTCAAAAACCTGAGTAACTATTCACCATGAGACTAATTGACTGTTTTACGGAACTGCTGCACTACACCTGTTATCTGTTGAATGATATCAAGAACAATCAGCCGACATTCGAGGAGGTCAGCAACAAATATGAATTATTAATGAAACGGTCCGGCGACCGTAGCGAAAAGGGCAACTTTTTACGAAATGAGTGGGAACAGGCCCTGTATCCGGTCATTGCATGGATTGATGAAACCCTGTTAAGTTCAGAGTGGCCGGATAAGCACCAATGGTTGCATTCAAAACTGCAGAAACAGTATTTCAATACGACCAATGCCGGCAAGGATTTTTTTACACGCCTCAAAAAGCTCGGCAAGGATTCCGATAGTGTTCGCGAGGTATACGCATTTTGCCTGGGACTTGGTTTTAAAGGCATGTACTTTCATGATAATGACGAGCAGAAACTCTCGGAGATACGCCTTGCCAACATGCAGCACATCATCGAAGATTACTCGCCGGACTCCTCTGGCAAAGACCTTTTCCCTTCCGCATACGGTGACGACCATCCGGTCAAGGCATCTGAATTGACATTTTGGCAGGGGCCTAGACTGAGCCTGCTGGTCATTCTGGTGCCGATTCTGATCTTTGTCTCAATTTATTATTTTTCAGACAAATATCTTTCTGAAATGGTTGTCGGCTATTTCGGGAATTGAACTCTCTAGGAGGCTGACCGAGAATGGACTTTTTCCCAAACTCTTCGTTATACGAAAAAAAATGCTATTCTTGGATAACCTCCTAAGGGAAATATTTTGAAAATAATTCGCAAAATCCTCTATTTCCTTCTTATCCTTCTGCTCATCGGATTAGCCGTCGGTCTGCTCTACCTGCTGGTCCTGGCGATTGACTGGCCTCTGTGGTTCGGGGCAACCATTGGCGCCGGTCTGCTGGGGTTGTGGCTCGCCTATGTTGTTATTAGAAAATTTATTGTCAGGCGCAAAGCAAAAAGATTCATCAAGCAGGTGGTTGACGAGGACGACGCTGTTGTTGCGGGGCCAGGTGTTGAGCCCCTGCATCTGGCGGAGCTGGAAAGCCACTGGGCGGAATCTTTAGAGCAGCTGCGATCTTCACTGCTGCGCCGAAAGGGGAACTTCCGCTATGTACTCCCCTGGTTTGTGAGCCTGGGGGAAACAGGCTCGGGCAAAACCTCGGTCCTGCGCGGGGCGCGGCTCCACTCTCCTCTCACCGATGTCCCCTTGTCCTCCACAAAGTCAGGTACAAAAAACTGTGACTGGTGGTTCTTTAAGGAATCGATTGTCCTCGACACCGCCGGGCGATACTCTGTTCCTGTGAACGAAGAGAGGGACAAGGATGAATGGAAAAGGTTCCTGCTGCTTCTTAAGAAACAACGGCGAAAAGAGCCTGTCAGCGGTGCCATCGTTCATATTGCCGCCGACAGGCTCCTGGCCGCCGACGAAATTGAACTCAGGGAGAAGGGGCAGTGCATACGGCGCAGAGTAAACCAGCTTATGCGGGTAATGGGCGCCAGAATTCCCGTATACCTTATGGTGACGAAGATGGACCTTGTTTATGGGTTCACGGATTTCATCGATTTGCTGCCGCCTGATCAGGTTTCAAAAAACATGGGCTATACAAACAATGTGCCGGCAGCCGACTGCCTTGAAATTGTTGACTCCGCCATGACCTCCATCTCAGAATCCCTTAATGAAATTCGCCTTCTTCTTGTCCAGGCTCCCGGGGCCATGCAACATCCAGGTGTTCTTTTATTTGCAGGCGAGTTTCTGTCATTGTTCCCGGGAATAAAGATTTTTGCCAAAGTGCTTTTTGAACAGGACCAGTATCAGGAAACCCTGTTTTTTCGAGGAATTTACTTTTGCAGCGCCCGCAGGACCGGGGCGCCGACTTCTGAATATCTGCAACTTATTGGCCGTCCATCAGGGCCGGGGCCGACTGCCGCTTGAAAAGGCGGGGTGTAATTTGTTATGCGGTAATCGTTCACAGGCCCTCCATCTGAACGCGATCAGCCCGGCTCACATATTACTTATATAGTGAACCGAACTGCTAGCGCCCATATGGAGCGCCTGAGAACGAGTACATTTTTAAGGAGTCTGCAAAATATGGGGCCCCTCTGAACGGTTACGTTATGCGCGACAATTTTGATTGTGACAACATACCTATTCACGGTGAAGACCAGCAGGTCGGCAGTTTTATTGAGGATTTTTTTCAAAAAAACCTTCCGACCGACCGTTCTCTGGTCTCCCCTCTTCCAGAGTATGTCATCTGGCGGCGGATGACAGGGAGGCTGGCAGCAATATCCTGGTGCCTGGTTGCCTCTGCCATCTGTGGCCTGTTTGCATTTTCTTATTTCCAGAACCACCGGCTTATTAAGATTTATATCGATCAGTACCCTGCTGGCCACCCAGAATTGATTAACAGCCTTGCCGTGGACATTGAAACCCTTGACACCATGCGTCAGGTTGTCAGGCGGATAGAGGCGGGAAACAAATCCTGGATGCCTAGGTTTGGCCTCAACCACAGCCTTATTGTTGAAAAAAATATTAAGTCCAGGTATCTCAATATGGCTCGTAAGGGAGTTGTTGCCCCCCTTGATTCAATCCTGCTCAATTCGTTTAAAAAAATTGACCGGCGTACTCCGGAACCCGTGTTTGTCGATTACATCAATTTTTGCATCGCCCGGATTGACGACCTAAAGGAGGCAGCGTCAGGCAGGCGCCCTTCTAATCCCGAACGATTTCTGGGAATTGCGGCCGACATTCATGCTGATAAGGAATTGGGGATTTCCGGGGAACTGTTCAACAAATACCTTGATGTCTATTATGATTATCTGGAATGGAACTATGAAAGCGGCGGCAACGTAAAACTCCTGGCCCAAGCCCAGTCTATCCTGGAGAGCCTTATCAATAAGAGGGCAAAGGACCTGCGGTGGCTGGCAGGCGGCTTGGGGCCGGAAACAGAAGACGTTGTTCTTGTCGATTTCTGGACCTCCCTGCCGGGCCTCCCGGAGCTGAATAAAGTTAAGGTCCCGGCTGCCTTCACCCGCAGGGGAAGGCAAATTATTTACGACTTCATGCCCCTTATCGAAGATGTTTTGCCTGAAGACAACTCTTTTGAAAAAAAGAGAGCCGCGTTCAGCATCTGGTATAATAAGCAGTTTTATAGCAGCTGGTATAGGTTTGCCGATGGTTTTCACACTGCCGCGGCGGCATTGAAGGGGGAACAGGTCAGAGCGGATACCGCATTTATGATGGCTGGTAACACTAATCCCTATTTCCAGCTGCTTCGGACCATGGCCAGAGAATTTTCGTCCCTGAATGATGGCCTGGAAAGGCCTGGCTGGGCAAATGGTTTTATCACTATTTCCAAAGCCAGAAATTATGCCACGGCCAAGGAAGAAAAAGAGAAGGGCTCCCTGGTCGGCAAACTCAAGATTGCCAAGGAAAATTTGATAAAAAAGACTGCGGGCAAGGTTGACAAATCAGTGGTCATGGAATCGAATCTCATAGAGGATATCGCCGCTGCATGGAAGAACTACACTAAGAACCTTAACAACCTGACACCATTGGCCGAAAGCAAGGAAACGTGCTTTAAGTTCCTGTCCGACTATTTCAACAACCAGCCTCCTGCCGCCGACCAGGGCTCATTCCAGGCGGTCCAGGATTCACTTGCCGGTATCGGGACGTTGCTTCGTCAACAATCGCCACACAATGCACCCATAATCGCAAGTGTACTGTCCGGGCCCCTTGATTACATAAAGGCCTTTACCGTGGATCAAGCAGCGTTTGTCCTGCAGGATAAATGGGAGGAACAGGTTGCCGGGGCCCTTGTCGGCGTTGACTCCGAGAAGGCCGGCCAATTTCTCTTTAACAAAAATGACGGGCTGGTGTGGTCATTTGTCAACACCGTGGCCAAACCGTTTGTCACCAGGGACATAAACGGCTACCGGTCCCGAAGGTATGATGGCCTGTCCATCTCGTTCAGCAAGGTATTTTTCAACTATCTTCACAAGGGCCGGAAGCAGATTTTTGACCATGAATCCGAATACACCCTCTTATTTGAGCCGATGCCGATGGAGGTGGGGCAAACCTCGACAATTGTCCCTTATTCCAGCACATTCACCCTGCAATGCGCTGATGGCGATACGATTGTCGAAAATGTAAATTATAAATTTCAAAAGAAATTTCAATGGGTGCCTGACAAATGCGGTGATGTCAGTCTTAGTATAGAACTGCCCGGAATAACGCTCAAAAAGGTATACAGCGGCAAATTCGGGCTCCCGAAGTTCCTTAGAGAGTTTTCCGACGGCAGCCGGACTTTTTCGGCAAAAGAGTTCTCTGACAAGGAAGGGATCCTTTTGGGCCTCGGTGTGTCGGAGATCAGTCTGGCGTATAAAATCAATGGGGCCGAGCCGGTTATTGCTCTGCTCAATGAACTGCAGACCGTCACCCCGCAATGGATCATTCAACAAAAAAATGTTGCGGCAATGGAGGGTGAGCTGTTTCCGTCGAGTTTTGACGTGGTCCTTGAAACCCTGCCCATAGAGGTGAATGATGGCGCGGATATCGCCCCGTATGCCGTGGTCTTCAGCCTTAACTGCGCCGAGGAAAGATTTGTGCTGGAAAACGCCAATTTCAGAAATACACAAAAAATTCGCTGGTCTCCGGAAACCTGCAGCCATGTGATACTCGACATCCAGTTCCCCGGAGTTACCCTGCGCAGGATGTATAAAGGCAGGCTCGGGTTTCCGAATTTTCTCAAAGATTTTTCCAATGGCAGAAAAATTTTCACTGTTGATCAATTTCCGGAAGCTGCCGACTACCTGGCTGAAAAAGGCGTTGAGCATTTCTCCCTGGGGTATAAGCTGACCGATGAGAAGCCGGTCCTCCGGTTTATTGAAAGAGATGCCGGCGGAAAGGTAACTTCCATGATTAACGAACCGATTAATCTTTCATCCCCACTTGAATTCCCGGAAGATACCATCCGGGCCGAAAAATGGATTCTGGCCCAGTCTCACGATCATTTCACCCTTCAGCTTAAAAAGCTGCGGAACATGAAAGGGGCTCGGAGTTTTTACGAGCAGCACAATCTTTTAGACAGCGCATCATACTTTCAAGGCAGTTCCCGGGAAGGCAACATGTATGTCCTCTTATACGGGATTTACCCGAGCAAAGAGGAGGCCCTGAATGCCATTAGAGAATTACCCGAGGAAGTGCGGCTTTTGGCCCCCCAGATCCGCATGCTCTCATCCATACAGGATGATATCAGGTCACAATTGAATATCAAGTAAGCGTTCACCAGCACCCCATTGCACGCGTTCAGGGCAAGCGACATAGAGGGGCTATAGTCGCTCGCCCTGAGCGCGTGCAGGTGGGGCACTGGTAAACGCTTACACTCCCGAGGTTCCCGTAAGTTTATACCCCTGGTGAACGGTTACGAATATCAACTGAAACGGGCGGAAAAATTGGAAATCGAAAATTTAGGAAAGACACCAATTTCAGAAGAGCAGCCTTGCGGTATTGATGTCAGCTATGAACCATCGTTCGAGGCCCTTTCCGAAGAGATAAAGAAAATGGGGTCTCCTACCGCTGCCGGCGGAATTGACTGGGGAAATGTCATTAAGCTTTCCGTGGAAATTCTGGGCGGCCAGTCAAAAAATTTTCTTAGCGCCTGCTACTTGAGTATAGCGCTTCTCAAGACCGAAAAGATGCCGGGCTTTGCCAAGGGCGTCACAATTCTGAAAGATCTCATTGACAACTTCTGGGACACTATGTACCCGCCTAAAAAAAGGATGCGGGCTCGGAAAAACGCTGTTGAGTGGTGGCAGGAAAAAACAGAGGCCGCCCTGGCCGAAATGGAACCCGAGGCCTGGGACCAGGAAGCTTCCGATGCGTTTCTGGCCGATCTCCGTGCTTTTGATGCGCTGCTCGATGAAAACATGGAAAACGCGCCTTTGTTAAGGCCGTTGATCGATAAAATATCATCATTTGTCGTGGCTCCCGAGGAAGAACCGGGACCCGAACCAGCGGCGTTGTCCGGGGAAGAAACTCCAGACCGGATGCCTGCATCTGCCGGCAAACCGGCGCCTGCCCGGAGCGCCCCGCCTGCCCCGCCAACGGAAATCCCGGAAGATGATCCCGGCAAACTCTTGAGCAGTGGCCTGGATTACCTCAAAAAGGCGGCGACCCTACTGTTGCAGCATGACCCTTTCAGCACGGTGGCGTTCCGGCTCAACCGCCTGGTTGCCTGGTTGCCTGTTGACTCCCTGCCTCCAGACACCGATGGCGTGACCCTGCTGCCGCCCCCAGATGCCCAGGCAGTAACGGCCCTTGCCGCAATGTGCCAGTCCGGCCGCTGGCGTGAACTTCTCGGGGAATCAGAGGCCAAGGTGCGGCAGTACCTTTTCTGGCTCGACCTGAGCCGTTATGTGTCGGAGTCGTTGAAAAATCTAGGTCATCCGGTTACCAGCGAACTGATTGCCAATGAAACATATCTTTACACCATGAGGTTGCCGGGCCTTGAGAAATTGGCTTTCTCGGACGGGACACCCTTTGCGGATGATGATACACGGGAGTGGCTTAAGGAAATTGCCGGCAAGGAGGGCGGTGATACCAATTCAGCCTTTGCCGGTGCGGCAGACCAGCTAATTTCCGCTCAGCTTGCCGAGTGCCGGAAAATGATCAAAGAGAACAGGCTGGCGGAGGCCATTGCCAATGTCCATGATCGTATCGCCCAGGCACAAACTGTGCGGGAACGTTTTTTGTGGGAGATAGGCCTCTGCAGGATCCTTACAAGGTCCAAGAAGGCGCCGCTGGCCGCGTCATATATGGAAAAAATTATCAATACTCTCGACAACTATAAGGTTGAAACATGGGACCCGGCCTTTGCCGCCGAGGCGCTGATGGCGGCAATCCAGGCCCTGAAACTGCAAAAAGGAGACGACAATAAAGACACGCTGCAGATGTTGATCAAACGGTTGTCAATCGTGGCTCCGGTCAAGGCCCTCGACATGGTGTAAAGCGACTAACCGGATGATCACCCAATCCGTAGGAGCGAGCTTGCTCGCGAACTGTTCACCAGGATTGAATATTTATAAATAATGATGATGTTGTCACGAAATTAAATATTAAGGAGAAAATACCATGGCAAAAGAAGGTTCTGTTGCTCCAAACGAGAGGGTAAATGTTGTCTATAAGCCGGCTACCGGCGATGCCCAGGAAGAGGTCGAACTTCCCCTGAAGCTTCTGGTTATGAGTGATTTCACCCTCAGGGAAAACGATACCCCCATCGAGGACCGGAAGGCGATCAACGTCGATAAGGACAACTTCAACGATGTGATGAAAGCCCAGAAAGTCAATCTGAATGTTTATGTAGACAACAAACTCAGCGATGGCGACCCGGATGACAAAATGAACGTCAACCTGGATTTTAAGTCAATGGCTGATTTCGAGCCGGACACAATTATAAAAAAGGTGCCGGAACTCAACAAGATTCTGGAGCTGCGTGAAGCCCTGAAAGCAGTCAAGGGGCCCTTGGGTAACATCCCTGATTTCAAGAAAAAACTGTCCTCGATAGTCAAGGACGAGGGCTCCAAGGAGCGCCTGCTGAAAGAACTTGGAATTGAGAAATAGTAAGCGTTCACCAGCACCCCATCTGCACGCGTGCAGCGGAGTAAATACCCTTGGGGTGCTCATGGCAAGAGACATAGGACGGCTATAGTCACTTGCCCTGATCACGTACCTCAAGGGCACTTCCTTCGGGCGCGCATATGAGGCACTGGTAAACGGTTACACACCGGTGGTTCCCGTAAGTTCGTACCCCTGGTGAACGGTTATGAGAAATAACATATTTTATGGAGATTTTTGACATGGCGGAAGAACAAAAAGCCGCGGAAGCGGCACCAAAGGCGGTAGCAACAGAAGAGCAGGAGTCGTCGTTGCTTGACGAAATTGTACAGGCAACCAGAATGAAGCCGAACGATGAGGGATACGGCGTCACAAAGCAGGGAGTGCACGCCTTTATCGACCAACTGGTCAAGGCCGGCCGTGAAGGGGCCACGATCAGCGCCAATCTGGTTGATGAAATGATCGCCGAACTTGACCAGAAGATGAGTCTGGTCATGAACGAAGTCCTTCACAATGAAGATTTCCAGAAAATGGAGTCAGCCTGGCGCTCCTTGAAATATCTGGTTGACCATACCGATTTTCGCGAGAATTGTAAGATTGAAATACTCAACGTTAGTAAACAGAACCTTATGGATGATTTTGAGGACGCCCCTGAAATCCCCAAGTCGGGGCTCTATAAGCTCGCTTACACGGAGGAGTATGGCCAGTTCGGCGGTCAGCCCTACGGCTTGATAGTGGGCAACTACGAATTCGGTCCCTCGTCCCCGGACGTCCAGCTGCTCCAGAATCTGGCCAGTGTGTCGACCATGGCCCACGCCCCTTTTGTCGCCGCGGCCGGCTCCGGTTTCTTCGGGCTGGAAGATTTTACCGGCCTTCCCAACCTCAAGGACTTAAAATCATTGTTTGAGAGCCCGCAATACACGAAGTGGCAGGCTTTCAGGGAGACCGAAGATTCGAGAAATATTGGGCTTACCGTACCTCACTTCCTGTTGCGGCTGCCCTATGGCGATGAGACCAAGCCGGTTAAGAGCTTTAGTTACAACGAGGACGTGTCGGGAGGCGACAAGTCGTTTCTGTGGGGCAATGCCGCTTTTGCCTTTGCATCTAAAATTACCGACAGCTTTGCAAAATACCGAATGGCGGCAAATATTATCGGCCCCATGGGCGGCGGCGCTGTGGAAGATCTGCCGATTTATCAGTATCAGGCCATGGGTGAACTGCAGACCAAGATCCCCACCGAGGTGCAGATATCGGACCGGCGTGAGTTCGAACTGGCAGAGGAGGGCTTCATTGGCCTCACCATGCGCAAGGGCAGCGATAACGCTGCTTTCTTTTCAGCGAACTCGACCCAGAAACCAAAAAATTTCGGCACCACGGCTGAAGCCAAGCAGGCGGAGTTGAACTACAAATTGGG
>DAOVSZ010000091.1 GCA_030627725.1 Desulfobulbaceae bacterium | reverse complement strand
TCTCCTTTTTCTTTTATGTCCAATTTTTTCATCTTCTCACTTCTGCCTTCTTACTTCTTACTTCTGCCTTTCGTTTCTTCTAGCTCCCGTAGCTGTAACTACCCCAAGCATGAACTCAAAGTTACAAAAAACTCCAGACTGTATCTGCTCAGCAGTGCTCCAGATGTGCACCCATCCGGGCATAAATTCCAGCAGACTGGTGAACAGGTAAGCGGAGCGGAGCGAAGACTCCGATAGTAAATCTATGTGAGCCAGCCTGATCGTGCACAGATGGGGTGCTGCTGAGCAGTTACCCGTAGCTTAATTCAAAAGCGCCCTTGATGATCTCGATCTCGGGATGCGTTGTATCTGCAAGAGAGACAGATACCACATCAAAACGGGCGGCATTTTCATGCTTATTGTTCCGGCCCAGATACTCCAGGGCCACTTTTGAAATCTGGACCCTCTTGGCATAGGTAATTGCATCAAACGGCGAACCGTATGTCCTGCCGGAACGGGCCTTCACCTCGACAAAGACGAGTGTGCCATTATCTTCTGCAACAAGATCAATCTCTCCCAGTCTGGTCCGGAAATTCTGCTCCAGAATCCTGTATCCCTGTTTCTGCAAATGGGCTCTGGCAAGTTCTTCACCTTGCTTCCCCAAAAAAACCCTTTTTTTCGTCATTCTCCCAACCCGCCCAAATATTCCCGGACACCCTTGAAGGTGCGTCTATGTATTCTGCAGGGGCCGTATTGCCGTATCAATCTGCGATGCTCGGCTGTCCCATACCCCTTATGCTGCCTGAAATTATACTCAGGATATTTCTGGTGATATTCTTCCATCAAGGCATCTCTTGTCACCTTGGCAATAATGGAGGCGGCCGCAATGGATGCGCTCCGGGACTCCCCTTTTACAAGGGCTTCCTGACTGATGGAAAGAGGGACTTGGAATTTGCCGTCGACAAGAAGAAAATCCGGCGTTACCGGCAGGGCTTCTACAGCCCTTTTCATAGCCAGAAGCGAGGCCTGCAGAATGTTGCAGCTTTCGATCTCTCCCTCGGACGCTATTCCTGTTCCGATTCGAGCATCGATCTGCCGCAGGACATTATAGAGTTTGGTTCGTTTGTGAGGGGTGAGCTTTTTTGAATCTTTGAACTGTGTATAATCACAGTCCGGAGGCAGTATCACACTGGCGGCAACAACCGGCCCGGCAAGAGGACCACGCCCTGCCTCGTCAAGTCCGGCAATACAGGCATGGCCTTCAAGGGCCAGTTTCCGTTCGTATGAGAAGGTGTCAACTTCTTTAAAGAGAGAGGATTGCTGCACGACCACAAGGCAAAAGGTTCAGAATACAGGAGTAATAAAAATCCCCTTGTGGACAAGCGTTCCACAAGGGGATCACGAAACTTCCGGCAACGAATCACGGGGGAGCAGAAAACTCCGGATCGTAATACCCTTCATCAATGCATGCGGAGACTTGAGTCCGCAGAGGCTTACAGCATGCCTTTTTCCTTGATTCTGGCAGCCTTGCCCCGCAGGTTCCGCAGGTAGTACAGTCTCGAACGACGCACCTTCCCCTCGGTCACAACCTCTACCTTTTCGATCCGGGGCGAATGGAGTGGAAAGGTCTTTTCCACACCGATACCGTGGGACATTTTCCTGACCGTGTAGCTCGCTCCCATCTTTCCTCGTTTCCTGCGGATAACTACCCCCTGAAAGACCTGCACCCTTTCCTTACTTCCTTCAATGATGCGAATAAAAACCCGAACCGTATCGCCGGAACGAAAATCAGGTATGTCATAACGCATATTCTCCATTTCGATCTTCTCAAGTGCATTCATAACTTCTTCTCCATTTTCCACTATATCTATAATTTAAAAAAATCTTCATAAACTTTGTCGGTCTCGCAGATAGCGAATACAATGAGACTTCGAAAAGCGCGAGACGGACGCGTTAACCGTTTCTATCTTATTGAAATCATTGAAGACGAATTCTTCATTTTCGACTTTTTGCGAGCTTATCAACTTTCCGTACTTCATGTTCTTTATGCCGAATCAATATCTCCGAGCAACCTGTCACAAATAATGGCCGCAGCGGACCTCACGGACAGATGATTATAATCGCCAAAACCGACAATAGGCGGCAGAGTTGCGTCCACCGAGGACATCACATCCGGTGTCAGCCCCCAGCCTGTGCCGAAAAGCAGGAGATGCGGTTTCCCGGCCATAATCTCCTGCCGAACCCGTGCATAGGGAGAGGTGTTATCCTGTTTCCCGGCGCATGTGGCAAGAACCGTCGGCCGCTGTTGCCATTTTTCCGTGACCCTCTCATAGAGCGCATCCAGACTGTCACAGATATCGACGATAGATAACGCCTCTTTTCGCTTTGCGTTATAACGTGCGCCATACCCGGTCAGCCAGTGGTCCAGTATCTCCCGGGCGATTTGTTGCTGGTCCTCATACGGCGTTACGACAAAAAAGGTATCAATACCGAACGTGCGGCCGGCCCGTGCAATGTCATGCAGATCCAGATTGGTTATGGCTGATCCGATTGTCTCATTATTCTTGTTGCAGACCGGATAATGCACCAAGGCTAGGTCAACTTTGAACCGTCTCGACTTTTCGATTACTGCCTTCACGTTACGGCCCATTAGCGATTCTTTAAAAAAAGGCCGTGCTTCTTGAGAACCTTTATTTCCGTATCGCTGAAAACAACCTGTTCAAGGAGTTCCGGCCGTCTCTTTCGTGTCTGTCGGACCGAGGCAACAAAACGCCATTCTTCAATTGCGGCATGATCTCCGGACAGAAGCACATCAGGCGCTTCATATGACTCAAACGTCCTCGGTCGTGTGTACTGCGGATGCTTCAAAAGCCCGCGACTGAACGTATCACACGCTGCCGAATCTTCACATCCAAGAACGCCGGGCAGCAGGCGGACAATGGAGTCTATAAGCACCATCGCCGCCAGTTCACCTCCGGTGAGGATATAGTCGCCGATGGAGATCTCCTCGTCGATATAATGCTCCCGGATACGCTCGTCGACGCCCTCATAGCGTCCGCAGATAAGGACGATATGTTCCTTCTTTGCCAATTCACAGGCAACGCTCTGAGAGTACGGCCTGCCCTGAGGGCCCAGCAGCACCCGATATCCCTCATCCGCCTCCTTTGCGACATGGCTCAAGACGGCGGCAATCGGTTCAGGTTTCATGACCATGCCCTCCCCGCCGCCAAAGGGGCGGTCATCGGTCATGGCATGTTTATCAGTTGCATAATCACGGATATTATGGATAACAATATCAACCCTGTCATCCCTGATTGCCCTCCGGATAATCCCATCTTTCAGTGGAGAATCCAGGAGATTGGGAAATATTGTCAGAATATCAAACCGCATTCATTAATCGTAACTATCCAGGTGGAACTGAATACTTTGTCCATACACCTAACTTTAACTGTTTATTTCCAGCAACCCCGGCACAGGAGCTATGACCAGTATCCGTTCCCTGTCATTTATACTTACGATAAATTCATCCTTGGCAGGGACCAGATATTCCTTTCCTTTGCCTGTGATGACCATGACATCATGCCCGCCGGTCGCAAGCAGGGAAGTTACTTCACCAAGTTCCCGGCCATCTTCCGTGACAACATGCATACCCTCCATCTGATGCCAGAAAAACTCTCCATCATCAAGGGGCGGCAGTTCATCTCGCGCAACCCAGACATCGCACCCTGCCAGGGCCTCTGCATCATTTCTGTTACCAACACCTTCCAGTTGCACGATTGCTGCATTTTTTTTGCTTCTGGCGCGGACAACCGGATACTGATGTTCAGCTTTCCCATCCTCATCAATCAGGATGACAATACGGTACGATCCGCACTCTTCCGGATCACGGGAAAAGGGCACTATTTTTACTTCTCCCTTGATCCCATGTGCTTTTACTACCTTGCCGACAAGCACAAACCTGTTCTGATCCACCATGACTCACCCGTTGGATTCCGTGCCCCTGAGACGAAAAACGTGCAACAAGGACCTTTTATTCCAAAATCTCGAGCCTGGCCTTCTTGTTCACCTTGCCGGCAGCAGCGGACAACAGGGTCCGGACGGCCTTGGCCGTTCTTCCCTGTTTGCCGATTACTTTGCCAAGATCTTCTTTGGCAACCCGTAACTCCAGGATTATTGTATCATCCTGTTCATTCTCGGTCACTTCTACAGAGTCAGGATTATCGACCAAGGAGGCTGCAATGAACTTGACTAATTCTTTCATAACCAGATTATTCCGTAACCGCAGGAGGAGCTGGATTCTTAACAATCAGAGATCGAACCGTGTCTGTCGGTTTTGCTCCCCTGCTCAGCCAAACCTGCAATTTATCATAATGAATCTTCACCGCAGCCGGGTCCTGCATGGGATCATATGTCCCGACGATCTCAAGAAACCTCCCATCGCGCTTTGACTCGGAATCAGCCACGACGATGCGGTAAAATGGATTCTTTTTCCTGCCATGTCTACTTAAACGAATCCGTACAGCCATTCTTGTATTTCCTCCCTCATTCCGGCCAGGGGCCGGAGATTTAAATTGTGTTCAGCGAGTTACCGAACGTTTTTCCTTACTCATTACAGTCGGTTATCAAGCCAAACCGAAATGAGTAAACACGGCTTTGCCGCTGAATAAAAAAAATTATCTGGACAGCCCTTTAGGCCGTTTGCGTCTTTTTTTGCCTCCGCCGAACCCGCCGCCGATCCGGCCTTTGCCGCGAAGTTTTTTCATCATCTTCAGCATCTCGGTATAACTTTTGACGACCTTATTCACATCCTGCACAGTCGTTCCGCTTCCCCTGGCAATTCGCTTTCTGCGACTCGCGTTCAAGAGCTGATGCTTCCTGCGCTCCTCATGGGTCATGGAATTGATGATCGCCTCAACGCGGACCAGTTCCCTTTCATCCGGTTTCGGCATATTTTTCATCTGGGGCATCTTGTTGAGTCCGGGGATCATTCCCATGATCTGTTCAAGACTTCCCATTTTTTTGATCTGCTGGATCTGATCAAGAAAATCCTCAAGCGTAAAGGCGTCCTTTTGAAGTTTCTTTGCGAGTTTCTCCGCCTTTTTCTTATCAACAACCTCTTCCGCTTTCTCGATCAGTGTAAGGACATCGCCCATCCCCAGGATTCGGGAGGCCAGACGGTCTGGATGAAAAACCTCCAGCGCATCAAGATCCTCACCCGTACCGACAAATTTAATCGGTCGTTCGGCAACCTTTTTTATCGAAAGCGCGGCGCCACCCCTGGCATCACCCTCCATTTTGGTGAGGACAACACCGGTGATCGCAAGATCTTCATTAAATTTTGCAGCAACATTTACCGCATCCTGACCTGTCATCGCATCCGCGACAAACAGAATCTCGGCAGGGCTGACAGCCGTCTTAATGCTTGCAAGTTCTCCCATCAGTTTTTCATCGATATGCAGACGGCCTGCGGTATCGATGATCAGGGTATCATAATTATGACTCCTGGCGACAGCAAGGGCATTTTTGCTGATGTCCACAGGGTCCTGCTCCGTCTGAGACGGATGCACGGGCACATCAACCCTTTCGCCGAGCACCCGCAGCTGCTCAATAGCTGCCGGCCTGTACACGTCAGCCGGCACCAGATACGGGCGGCGACCTTTTTTCTTTAAGAGTTTTGCAAGTTTTCCGGTCGTCGTCGTCTTGCCGGAACCCTGCAGACCGACCATCATGATGATAACAGGCTGCGGACCGGAAAGCGCCAACCCCTCGGACTGGCCGCCAAGAAGTTCGATAAGCGCCTCATGAACGACCTTGATCACCTGCTGCCCCGGCGCCAGGCTGCCGGTCACTTCCAGACCTACCGCGCGTTCGGTGATCGTGGCGATAAACTCCTTTACCACCTTGAAGTTGACGTCAGCCTCAAGAAGGGCCATGCGGACTTCCTTGAGCGCCTCCTGAATATTCTCTTCAGTCAGCGTCCCGCGCCCGCGTAACTTCTTAAAAACACCTTCTAATCTTTCGGAAAGATTTTCAAACATAACCTTATTCCAGCCATGCCGGAGATTTTAAATTTCGTAGTGGAAAATCTGACAATATTACCCTGATCCTACAATATTGTCAAGATCAGCAGTAACTATTCGGGTGGAACTAAATACTTAATCCAAACACCATACTGTAACTGTTCAGCAGTGCCCCAGATGTACACCCATCCGGGCATAAACTCCAGCAGGCTGGAGAACTATAGTTGTCCTATGTGAACCAGCCTGATCGCGTGCAGGTAAGCGAGGAACGAGACTCCGGATGGGGTGCTGCTGAATAGTTACGATCGGTGAATCACATCCCCTGTACCAGCTTCTCAATTTTTTCCGGAGTGTCAACCTGAAACAGAGAACATTCATATTCCTTTGGCAGGATTTTCTTCAACAGCCCGGTCAGGACGGTCTTGGGACCGACCTCAATAAAGACCCGGACCTCCTGCGCCATGAAGGTATTTATAATGTCGTGCCATTTTACCATGGAGGCGATCTGCCGTGCCATAATTGACCGGATGGCATCAGGACCCCGCTCCTCTTCTCCTGTCACATTAAAGAGAAGAGGAATTTCCGGAGCACGAAACGCGACCTGCCTCATGGCAGCGGTAAAGTCCGGGACCGCCCCTTCCACAAGCGCGCTGTGCCAGGCGCCGCTCACCTTCAGGGAGATGACCCGGCCTCCTTGGTCTTCCATCTTTTCCGCTGCCGCATCGAGTGCCGCCTCATCTCCTGAAAGAACAATCTGTTTTTCAGAATTATGATTTGCCGCGGTGACAACCCCTTTTCCGGAAACACCGGCAAGTCCTTTCAGCACCTCGGAAAGAGTAAGACCCAAAACTGCCCGCATGCCGCCGGGGTTTTTGTTTGCCTCCCGCTCCATCAGCTTCCCCCTCTCGGTCACCAGAGCAAGGGTGTCATCAGCAGACAGCACGCCTGCCGCGCACAAGCCGCTGTATTCACCAAGACTGTGGCCGGCAATATAATCCGGCCTGATACCGGCCCTGGTCATGGCCTGCCAGCAGATCAGGTTCATGGCAGTAATCGCGGGCTGCAAATTGATAGTCTGGGTCAGCTCCTCCATCGGGCCTTCAAGACAGAGCCTTTCAAGGGGAAAGCCGCTGATCGACTCCGCCTTCGCCATCAGGTCCCGCGCCTCGGACGAGGACTCAAGAAAGTCCTTTCCCATGCCTACAAACTGGGACCCCTGCCCAGGAAAAAGGACCGCTGTTTTCTTTTGAGATGCCATGACTCTTACTCCTAAACCCCACACAGCGGGGAAGTTAAAAGTGAAAAGTTAAAAATGAAAAAGTGACAAACAACTTGAATATCTTTTAAGTATTTTATTTTTCACTTTTAATTTTTCACTGAGAATCTTCCGGATACAAAAAATGCCCCAGGACAAAAAGACCGACTCCGACCGTTATTGCGGAATCAGCCAGATTAAAGGCGGGCCAATGATAATTCTTTATATAAAAATCAAGAAAATCGACAACCGCGCCATGACGCAGCCGATCAATCAGGTTCCCGATCGCCCCGCCTGCGATCAAACCGATCGCAATTGAAAACAAACGCCCCTGCTCTTTGAAATGACGATAGGCAAAATAAAGGGCGATAAGCGCGACAACCGCGACCGCAACAAAAAAAACCTGCCGGACGATATTCTCTTCACCGGCGAACATGCCGAAGGCAACACCGGTATTGGTCAGGTAGGTAAGGTTGAACAGCCCGGGAAGAACCTGCCGGGTCTCGTAATACACAAAGGTCTCCATGACCCACATTTTCGTAAGCTGGTCAACAACAACCACACCTATCATCAATGACAACGGCAGCATAATTCAGGGTCCAGGGGTTAGGGTCTAGGGTCCAGGGATTAGGGTTTAAACCACGACTGAAGCGCAGCGGCTGCATATCATTGGGTGCTCCGCAATCTGCCCGACTGTTTCCGAGCGGGTCCAGCAGCGTTCACATTTTTCTCCGGCAGCAGGTTTGACCAGAATGGACAATTCCGGAAAGATCTCACTTATAACGCCATCCTCAAGTGTCTCCGTCCTGTTGAGTGAAGAGACAATGGAGATCATCTTCAGAGTTTCCCAGTTGCTGCTTAAGAAATCTCCCAACTCACCATCCACCTTGATCTGCACCTCCGCCTCAAGCGGATGCCCTATCACTTTTTCTTTTCTCGCAAATTCGAGGACCTTGGTCAGTTCCGATCTTACAGCCAGCAGACGCTCCCACTTTTCGTTCAGTTCCCCGTTGAACTGCTCCAGCCGCTCTTCGGGGAAGGAGGCGAGAAAGACATCCGGCTCACGATTTTTGTCAGACGGCAAATGCCCCCATGCCTCTGCGGCGGTAAAGCTCAACACCGGCAGCATCAGCCGCAGAAGACCATGAGCGAACTGATACAACACGGTCTGGGCGGACCGTCTCTCTGTTGAGTCTGTTTTCGAGGTATAGAGCCGGTCTTTCAAGATATCGAAATACAGAGAGCTCATGGTCACGGTACAGAAGTGATACAATCCGTGATAGACGGGATGAAACTCAAAGGCATCATACCCATTGACCACCTTCTTTTTCAACAGTTCAAACTGATGCAGGGCCCACTGGTCCAGCTCATCCATATCAGCATAGGCAACCGTGTCTTTTTCCGGATCAAAATCAAAGAGATTGCCGAGCATATAGCGAATGGTATTGCGGATCTTCCGATAGGCGTCCGAGAGTTGCCGCAAGATTTCGTCGGAGATCTTGATATCGTCCCGATAGTCTTCTGAAGCAACCCAGAGCCTCAGGATCTCGGCGCCGAATTTTTTGATGATCTCTTCAGGGGCAATGACATTACCGATGCTCTTTGACATCTTCTTGCCCTGACCGTCGACAACGAACCCATGGGTC
>DAOVSZ010000078.1 GCA_030627725.1 Desulfobulbaceae bacterium | reverse complement strand
GGAAGTGAGCGTCCGTTCTCTTTTTGATGTAGAGGCCTTTGAAACACTACATCAGATGACATCAACTGTTGAAGGTCGGTTGCGTCCCGGAGTCTCTTTGCTGGAGTTGTTTTCAGCACTTTTCCCTTGTGGGTCGGTGACAGGCGCGCCCAAGATCCGAACCATGGAGATTATCCGTGAGCTTGAACAAGAGGCGAGGGGGGTCTATACTGGCGGCATCGGGTATATATCCCCGTCCGGAGATGCGGTCTTTAACGTGCCTATCCGGACGGTCGTGTTGGATGGCGGCAAAGGTGAAATGGGAATCGGTTCCGGTATTGTCTATGATTCGGAACCGGATGCGGAATGGGACGAGTGCCGCCTGAAGGGACAATTCCTTACCGATTCTCCAAAGAATTTTCAGTTGATCGAAACCATGTTGTGGCGGCCGGAGAAAGGGTACTGGCTGCTTGATCTGCACGTGAAAAGACTCCTTGACTCTGCCGGCTATTTCGGTTTTCCGGCAGATGAAGGTACTCTCAGGGAGAAGCTTCGAGTTACAGAGCAGGAATTTTCATCCTCGGCCAGGAGAGTCCGCCTTTTGCTCTTCCGTAATGGCGATCTCGAAATTACGGCCTCATCCTGTTCCCTTCCCGACGAAAATATTTTCCCGGTTACGGAGCAGGAGGTGTCGGAACTCCCGTGCTGTGTCTTGTCCGACAAGAGAACCGATGCTCAATCAGCGTATCTCTTTCACAAGACCACCCGAAGAGAGCTCTATGAACAGGAAAGGGTGAGATGGGAGGCGAAGGGGTTCTTCGAGGTCTTGTTCCGCAACCTTGAGGGTGAGGTGACTGAGGGCAGTTTTACCAATATCTTTGTCGGAAAAGGGGGGAGGCTGTTCACACCGCCGGTGTCCTGCGGGTTGTTGGGCGGGGTTTTCAGGCAGTACCTGCTGGAAAACCATCCCGACACGATACAGGAAAAGGTCCTGACCCTGAAAGATATCGAAGATGCCGATGCGGTCTACGTGGGTAATTCGGTCCGCGGGCTAGTGCGGGTTGCGTTGGGTTCGTGTCTGTAATGAAGACGCCGACTTTCTTCATTGCAAAAAAAATCTGGAAATAGATTAAACAAAATGATACCATATGAAACACGTCTTGCTGTGGCGCTTTGTGTTTGTTGGGTTAAGGTTTCATTTAGTTTCGGGATGGGTCGTTAATGGTTGTAGTCAAGAGCCGGAATGAGAAAAACATAGCTTCAGAGAGATCCCTTCTGGATGAGTTGGATCTCATGAGCTGCATGGACGGTATTCCGCACGGCATACTCATAATGGATTCATCCCAGCGGGTAGTCGTGATGAATAGATACCTTGAGGCCTTGGTCGGCTATGACCGCGGAGATGTTTGCGGTGTAAAGGCGGGGTTTGTCCTGAGGTGTAATTTCCAGCAAAGAAACAACCCATTTGATGAAGTTATTCTCTCTGGAAAGTCTGCTGTGCTGGAAGGCGATATCATTAACCAGGGCCGCAAAAAGATCCCTGTCCGTTTTACCCTTTCCGCGCTTGTTCCTTCACCTGAGAGTGTAGCCGGCGTATTGGTTGTTGTGGAGGATATCTCTCTTCTGAAGGACCTTGACGAAAAGGCGCATGGGTTTCCCGGGCTGAACAGGGTGATCGGCCAAAGCAGCAAGATGATGGAGCTTTTCGACCTTCTGCCCATGGTTGCGCGTACGGACGCTTCCGTTCTGATAACCGGCGAGACCGGGACCGGGAAGGACTTCATTGCCGAGGCCATTCATAAGGCATCGAAGCGTGCCAAGCATTCTTTTATCAAGGTCAACTGCGGCGCCCTGCCGGAGACGCTGCTTGAGTCGGAGCTGTTCGGACATGTCCGCGGCGCTTTTACCGGCGCGGACAGGGACAAGCCGGGGCTGTTCCGTCTGGCCGAAGGCGGGACGATTTTCCTGACCGAGATAGGAGATCTTCCGTTGCCGCTTCAGGTTAAATTGTTGACCGTTCTGGACGACAAGGAGTTTTTCCCGGTTGGAGGGTCAAAAAAAGTCCTGGTTGATGTTCGTATTATTGCCGCCACACACCGGGATCTAGCCAGTTATGTCAAGCAGGGAAAATTCCGCGAAGACCTTTTCTACCGTTTGAACGTGCTTTGTCTTCATCTGCCGTCCCTTCGCGAAAGGGGGGACGATGTGCGTCTCCTGCTCGACCATTTTCTGCGGGATTTCTGCAGGCGGCTTGAAAAAAATATCAGCGGCTTCAGCGCTTCCGTCATTTCCAGGCTTTCTTCGTATCACTATCCTGGCAATGTCCGTGAGCTGAGAAATGTTGTGGAGTATGCGGTCAATATGTGTCAAGGGGGCATTGTTGAGATGGAACACCTGCCCGCCGCAATACTTGCCGAAAAGAAGGACGATGCCGTCTTGCCGTATCCCTCAGAAGAGACTGGTAGTGAGCGCTCTGCGCCGCCCGTCGCAGTCCCTCAGCCCTCTCCGCCGGACGGACCTCAGGGGTGGAAGGAGATGGAGAAGAAAATGATTCTGGATGCGCTGGTCAAGGCCCGCGGCAAAAGGACCAGGGCCGCGGAACTTCTTGGCTGGGGCAGGTCGACTCTGTGGCGAAAGATAAAGACGTATGGGCTCACATGAGGGGAGTCATGAGCAGAAGGCTAAGATGAAGATCCTGATTACTGTTACGGAGAAGGACGTTGCGCCCAGGTTTGACCTGGCGAACGAGATTGTGGTGGCAAAAAGCGAAGATGGTAAGATCTCCGGCAGGCCGCGGACCATTCTTCTCCCGCGTCCATCCGCGGAAGAGCTCTGCGGCCTGATTCTGAAAGAAGGTGTCTCCCTGGTAGTCTGCGGGGGCATTGAGGAAAATCACTGCAGCTATCTGACCTGGAAAAAGGTGAAGGTTATCGATTCGGTCATCGGACCGTATCAGGATGCCCTGATTGCTGCCTGCAATGGGGATTTGCTTCCGGGCGCCATTTTTTTCAAGCGTGAATGACGGGGAAAAGGATGAGGAGCAAGGTAAGCGTTCACAGGCACCCCATCTGCTTTGTCATCGGCCTGTTCACATAGCACCAGTATAGCTTACAGGCCTCTTTCGCGCATCTGGGGCGCCTGCAAACGCTTACAGGTTGGGAGAAGGCCTGAATGTGGGATGCTTATGCCCGATGAAAGGTTACGGAGAAAGGTGGCGATGTTTTTTTTCGATTTTTTTCAGGGAGCCGACAGGCAGGGCGGTTATATGAGTTTTCGAATCGCATTGTTTCTGTCAATGGTTGCCATATCCCTTGTCCCCGGTTATGTGATCAACGGCCTCACCTATGGCGAGTATAAAAAATTATTAAAAAGCGATGAGCGGGACCAGTTGCTGTGGAGTGCGCAAGGGGGGAAGAAATCCCTCGAGGTATGTGTGGAAGAATGCAAGTCCGTTGTCAGATTTATTTCCATGGACTATACCTTTGAGGAGTTGCTTGATCAGGATGTGGCCAGTGAACTTTTTGCCCGTATCCGCGCCGAGTATGAAGGTATCGTTGATCTTGGAGTCATCGATTCCGACGGCATTCAGAGGACCTATGCCGGGCCGTATCGTCTCCGGGGATATGATTACAGTGAGCAGGATTGGTATCATAAGATCCTGGCGAGACGGATGTATGTCAGCAATGTTTTTATGGGGTATAGAAAGGTGCCGCATTTTGTTATCGCGGTCACGAATAAACTCCCGGACAAGGAGGAGTACTGGGTCCTCAGGGTCACCATTGACGTGAAAAAACTGGAGGATGCCATTTCCGGTATTGCCGTCAAGGAGGTGCGTGATATTTTTCTGGTCGATGAGGACGGCGTTCTGCAAACAGCATCCACGCTTCATGGGAAGGTGCTTGGGCAGTATCCGAATTTTTCCCTGCCCGGCAGCAAAAAAGATGGCGTTATTACCGTTCTTGAGGAGAGTAAGGGCGGCCATGAGATGCTTCAGGCGACTATTGCGGTAGAGGATACGCCATGGTTTCTGGTGCTGGTGAAAGAAGGATATGTGCACGGGAAGGAGTGGGAGACCTTTTTGCGTCGGCTGCGAATTCTCTTTGTCATCAGCTTTGTTGTTGTTCTGGTGGTTGTGTATCAGTTGGTCAACAGTCTCACCGATCGTCTGATGGATGCGGAGCAGAAGAGGCAGGCCATCCTTACCGAGGTCGAACATAGCAGCAAGCTTGCTTCTGTCGGAAGACTGGCTGCCGGCGTTGCCCATGAGATCAACAATCCGTTGGCGGTGATCAATCAGAAGGCAGGGTTGATGTCTGATCTGCTTGAGTTGTCCGACGACTTCGGACAAAAGGAAAAATTCCAAAAATCCATTGACGGCATTCAAGGCGGGGTGGAGCGCTGCAAGAAGATAACCCATCGACTGCTTGGCTTTGCCAGAAGGATGGATGTTTCCCTGGAGCAGATAGACATAAACGATCTTCTGCGTGAGGTGCTCGGCTTTCTGGAAAAAGAGGCGTTGTACAGCCGCATTGATATCGACCTTTCTCTGGATGAAGCTCTGCCGGCAATAGTCAGCGACAGGGGGCAGCTGCAGCAGATTTTTCTGAACATTTTGAACAACGGTATTGACGCAATTGGTCATGATGGGGCCATGCTCCTTGAAACCAGACAGTCAGGCCCGGAGATGATAGAGGTGCTCATTAAGGATAACGGTCCCGGGATGACGCCTGATGTCATGCGCCATGTTTTTGACCCGTTTTTTACTACGAAAAACGCCGGCGAGGGGACCGGTTTGGGCCTCTCTATCACATATGGATTGGTAAAAAAACTCGGCGGTACGATAGAGATCGATTCCGAAGTCGACGTAGGCACTGTTTTTACGGTGTCGCTGCCGCTGGAACAAACCCATGAAGCAGGGGAAGAAAATGGATAAGATCAAGGTCCTTATTGTTGATGATGAGGTGGAGTTCGCCACTGCGGTGGCTGAGCGGCTGGAGATAAGAAATTTTTTTGCAGAGGTGGTCGACTGCGGCAGGGACGCTCTTCTGTCTCTTGAGTCGTCCGTTCCGGATATTGTGCTACTCGACCTGAAGATGCCGGACATGAGCGGTCTGGAAGTGCTCAAAAAGATAAAGGAGATGCATCCTGAGGTTGAAGTGATCATGCTGACCGGCCATGGTTCGGCGGCAAGCGGCCTGTCAGGAAAGGAGCTTGGGGCATTCGATTATATGATGAAGCCGGTGGATTTTGGCGAACTGGTTGAAACTATAAAGCTTGCCTATAAAAAACAACAGCGGGCGACAACCGCTGATTGAGGCGTTTACTCATTCCGGCAAGCCGGAATTATAGTTGGAGGCATGCATGGAAAATGTTCTGAGGGATTCTCATCTGGCCTGTGTCGGCAAATTGCTGGCAGGGTTTACCCATGAGTTAAAAAATCATCTGGCGATTATCAATGAATCAAGCGGGCTTATGGCCGACATGCTGGAGATGGGGAAGGGCGGGGAGGAGGAGACCTGCCGAAAATTTCAGAAAATTACTTCCACCATTGCCGAGCGTGTGGTCCAGGCTAATGTTCTGGCAAGGCATTTGAACGGGTTTGCCCATCGGATGGATGTGCCGGACTCCGTATTTGACATCAACGAGTTGCTTGATGAGGAACTGGCCCTTATTCTCAGGTTTGCCAAACTGAAAGGAGTCAGTATCTCGTCGCGGTTTCAAGGGGGGCTGCCTTCGGTCGACAGCAATCCCGCCCTCCTGCAATTTATACTTTTTGCCCTGATTGACAGTATCATTTCTCGGCTGGAGTGCGCCGGAGAGATTAATGTGATTACTTTGGAGAGCGGCGGAAATGTTCAGGTCCGGATCGAGGTCGCCGGCGCAACACCTGAAGACGGCGGGAGGATCTTTCATAAGGACCTTGCCGAGCTCATTCGTTTTGCCGTGAAAAAAATTAATATCAGTTTTGACGGACCCGTAGACAAGGGGAGGGTGCGTTTTACCCTCAATATCCCTTCCGCAGGCGGTCCTGGCGCCCCTTGTTAGGTTGACCTTTATCTTTTCTCTTTTGAGCGTTTCTTTTTGTTTCATTTCTGAAACATTATATTCTTGTTTTGTGTTCTTGCTGTATCCCCCTTGAATTAATAAGAAAAAAGTATAAGCCAAGACAAATTGTTTCTTTATGTTTCAATTTGTCTTGGCTGTGGTTTGTGGGTGCGAAAAAGGGTTTTGTCGATAACTTATTGGAATTACAGATAAAAAAATAAAAGATATGTTGGCATACGAATTGCTTTATATATTTGTAAGAAATGTAAAGCAGTGAGAGAGCCGATACATAGCGATAGGCTAAGGGAAACGCGAAAAAAAATTCATGAATTCTTTGTTCTCAACGAGATCCTTAAACACCCAGAGAGGGAGGGACATTATGAAATTACGAGTCAATAAACTGATAAGCTGGGCCATGGCTGCGACGTTTGCCGAAGCAGGGGAATGGGACACTGCAAGAAAGATGATCCCCGAGCACGAGCCAAACAGGAAGACGAGCTGGTTGTTCAGAAATTTCTCCGCGGTTGCCTTTGCCGAAGAAGGCATGCATGACGAAGCGCGGCAAATGGTCGCGGGTGAACGGAAACATTTCCTTGATGATTTGGCCGGCCTCGGGTTGGGCAAGGTGCATCTCCGTTATGGTACGGTATGCGTTGATTAAAGTAGCGCTTGTCATAGATGATCCGTCTCTGCAGGAGGTGGTTGTCAGGAGGCTGCGGCAGTTTGATTTTGAACTCCTGCCAGTGGAAAGCGCTTATGAACTGCCGATGCTCGTTACCAAAAATGAGACGGATGTCGTGTTGCTTGACATCCGGCTTAAGGGGGACGAAAAACTGCAGATTCTTGCCGAGTTGAAGAAGGCCCGACCGGCAACGGAAGTAATTCTCTTAAGCAATCATGACTGTATACATTGGGTCATGGAGGGGATGCGGATCGGCGCTTTTGATGATATCCCCGAACCTTTCGAGGTGGAGATACTTTCAAACAGAATTCTTGCCGCCTGGAGACGAAAAAAAAGTGTAAAAAAATCCATTGGAAGTTCGCTGGTTCGGTACTTTGAAAAAACCATGATGGCAGCCACCTTTGCCCAGGCTGGCGAGTTTGAAACGGCAAGAAAATTTTCCGGAAAGGATGACACGTCGGAAACGATTTCAGATAATGCGTCTGAAAATGAAAAAAAATCGTAACTATTCAGCCAAGGCAACGAGGGAGCATAAACTCCAGGCTGTAACTGTTCAGATGTGCCCCAGATTCGTGCAAGCAGGCCTGCGAGTCTATAGCCCGTCTATGTGAGCAGGCCTGATCGTGCGAAGATGGGGTGCAGCTGAACAGTTACAAAAAATCAGACGACAAATGACAATAAACAGGAGTTCTCCCATGAAAGAAATGAAAGTACTGCTGGTTGACGATGAAGAAACCTTTGTCAAAACCCTTTCGGAACGTCTTGAAATGAGAGACATGAAAAGCGATACCGTATTCGGCGGGCAGGAGGCGCTTCATTTTGTCGATGATAACGAGCCGGACGTCATGGTCCTTGACCTGAAGATGCCTGGCATCGACGGCATGGAGGTGTTGCGCCGGATTAAAAAAAGGTATCCTCGCATTCAGGTCATAATCCTTACAGGACATGGCACGGATAAAGATGAGGATGAAGCCCGCAGGCTCGGGATCTTCGACTATATGCAGAAGCCTGCTGATATTGAGACACTGGCCGAACGTATAAAGGCCGCTTACAAAACAAAAGTACAAGATGTGATGGCTGCCGTGGCCTTTGCCGAAGCCGGTGAAGCGGAGACGGCCATAAACATGGTCACGACAAAGAAAGAGAAAGAGTCTGAATAAAAAGAAGGGGGAAAGAATGGCTGAAAAATTTGAGGCCAAAGTACTGTTGGTGGACGATGAGGAACAGTTTCTCGAGATGCTTTCCGAACGGCTGGAAACCCGGGGACTGAAAGTAAACAGCGCCACCAGTGGAGAAGAGGCCCTTGATCTGGTAAGCGACAAGAGCTTTGACGCGATCGTTGTAGATCTTGCCATGCCCGGGATCGACGGCATAGAAACATTGAGACGGATCAAGGAAAAACGTCCCGATCTTGAAATCATCATGCTGACCGGCCAGGCAACGGTAAAAAGCGGTATAGAAGCGATGAAACTCGGGGCCGAGGATTTTCTGGAAAAACCGGTGGATATCAATGAGCTGCTGGGAAAAATCTCCGAGGCCAAGCATAAAAGGATGATTGTTCTGGAAAAGAAACACAAGGATGAACTCAAGAAGATCATGAAGAGCAAAAGTTGGTAGTCCCTGGGCTCCATTTCGGAGCAAAACAACAGACAAAAAGTCGGTATTGAAGCGGCTGAAAAATGAAAGTTGTTTTTCGGCGCTAGAGACGTGTGTCTTGAGAAGCGAAGACTCCGAAGCCTGTCCTTTGGACTTTGGATCTTTATTTACAACGTAGGGCTCAGGTAAAAATAATTTCACATTTACCCTTAATTCTGTGAACTTATTTTTAGTTAAGCCCTTAATCAAATGAGGAGGAGGCTTATGGCGGCAGACATTCCGGTCGTAAGAGATTTTATCATACCGTTGGAGAGATATCCGAACCTGCTGGAGACAAAAACACTCCACGATGCGGTTGAAACACTTTTGTCGTTTGCCTGTGGCGAGAATGATCGTCTCAGGTATTCGGCTCTTTTTGTTTTAAATGAAGAAAATCAGCTGGTCGGCAAGGCCACGCTGCAGGATCTGATGCGGGGGCTTGATAAACGGCTTGTTGAAGTGCCTGGAGTTGCTAGTTTTGAAGGCAAGGGGGCGGAGTATCCGAACCTGGCCGTTCTTTGGGAAGAGTCTTTTTTTGTCGAATGCGCAAAGAAAAAAGATGTTCCGCTTAAGGAACTCATGGTTCCAATCGAGAGGATGGTAAAGGCTGATGATTCTCTGGTCAAGGCCTTATCCATCCTGCTGCATCATCCTGATGATCAGGCGCTTCCGGTGATTGACGGGGGCACGGTTGTCGGGGCTATCCGGCTGGAGGAGATTTTCAAGGCTGTTTGCAGTTGCTGCAAGCTTTGAATGCGGGTAGGCGCAGCGAAAAAGAGGAGCAAGAATGTACTTAAGACAAAAGAATAAGGAGATGAGGTTGGGACGTCATGGCAAATACAAAAACACAGGTTGGGTTACCAATGGAAAAAACGCCCATTGACTGGAAGCGTATCATGTTTCTGCTGACAGGGGTCACCCTGTTTGCAGTTGTTTATTACTCTCCCCTATGGCCGGATGCGGTTGATCCGAAGGGAGAACATTTTCTGCTGAGCATGGAAGGCAAGGGGGCCATTGCTCTTTTTCTGCTGGCCGCAACCTGGTGGGTGTTCGAGGTTGTGCCCATCGGCGTCACCAGCCTGACTATCGGAATGGTGCAGGCGCTTTTTTTTATCCGTCCTGCCAAGGTGGCGTTCAAGGATTTCATGGACCCGTCGGTCCTCTTTATCTTTGGTTCCATCGTCATCGGCATGGCGTCAACCAACACCGGCTTCCAGACACCGTCGGCCCATAAAGGGCTGTCCATTTTCGGCGAGCGGCCAAGCATGATCT
>DAOVSZ010000073.1 GCA_030627725.1 Desulfobulbaceae bacterium | reverse complement strand
CGGATCTCGGGATGGTTAATCGGATGGAGGGCTGCTGAATAGTTACTATATTACTTTGACAAGATATGGTAAAGAGGGTAAGTCTTTGAGCCCATTTTTTTACGAGTTTGTCATATTTACAGGAATAAAAAATAATGAAGCAGATACAAGTTGGATTGATCGGATTCGGCACTGTCGGCAGCGGCACAGCCCAGGTATTCTATGATCAGTCGGAACGTCTGGCAAAAAAAGTCGGTTCTGCAATCGTCCTCAAGCGGATCGCTGATATTAACGTCACGAAACTGCCCGAACACCTGGCCCATATCGAACTCACCCAGGACGTGCATGATATATTCAGCGATCCTGAAATAGATATTGTGGTTGAACTGATCGGCGGCATTGAACCGGCAAGAACATTCATCCTGCAGGCAATCGAGAAGGGAAAGCATGTTGTTACCGCCAACAAGGCGCTTGTTTCCCAGCATGGCAAAGAGATCTTTGATGCGGCTGCGGCACAAGGTGTTGAGGTCGGTTTTGAAGCGAGCGTTGCTGGTGGAATCCCTGTTATCAAGGCTATGAAGGAAGGGTTGGCAGCGAACAGGATCCTCTCGATCATGGGCATCTTGAACGGCACGGCAAATTATATCCTGACCCAGATGACGGACTACGGAACGCCTTTTGATGAAGTATTAAAGGACGCCCAGAACAAAGGATATGCGGAAGCAGACCCGACCTATGATGTGGAAGGAATTGATACTGCTCATAAGCTGGCTATTATCATGACCATTGCCTATGGCATGGAGATCAGCCTGGATGCTATCAACACCGAAGGTATTTCACGGATAAAACCGATTGACATCGCCTTTGCCGGAGAGTTTGGATACCGGATCAAGCTGCTTGCGATCAGCCGGAACCACGGAGAACATGTCGAGGCACGGGTTCATCCCACCATGGTCCCTGAAAAACACATGCTTGCCAGTATCAACGGCGCCTATAACGGTATTCATTTCAACGGCGATATGGTGGGCAATGTCCTCTTTTACGGGCTTGGCGCCGGAATGATGCCGACGGGCAGCGCAGTGGTAGCAGATGTTGTTGATATTGCACGAAATATCATTTATGGTTCAGTCTCGCGCGTCCCCAGCCTTTCCTATCGGCCTGAGCATATCAAGCCACGCGCCATTACACCGATGGAGAAGTTGCGCTGCCCCTATTATTTTCGTTTCACAACCCTGGACAAGCCCGGTGTGTTGTCAAATATTTCCGGTATCTTAGGAAAATACGGCATAAGTATTGAGTCTGTTTTGCAGAAGGGAAGGCGTGAAAAGGCAACCGGCGCCGTGCCTATCGTGATGTTTACGTACGAGGCGGAAGAGGCTTCCGTCAACAAGGCATTGGAGGAGATCAGCGCTTTAGAGGCCTGTGTTGACGAGACGGTCCGGATCAGGATCCTGGTTGATGAGGAAGAAGAATAATTGGGTTTATAGAGTTTATTGAGTTATTGGGTTTGTTGAGTTCAATACACCCCATAATCCTACAACTCTATAACTCTATAAACTCAATAAACCCAATAAACCCAATAACTCAACAAACTCAATAACCCATTGATTATGAAATATTTGATTCTCATCGGTGATGGCATGGGAGATTTCTCGCTTCAAGAACTTGGCGGCAAAACTCCCCTTGAGGCGGCGCGTACCCCTGCCATGGATTATCTTGCGGCGCATGGCCGCATAGCTCTTGCATGGACCATACCCGAAGGCTATCCGCCAGGCAGTGATGTCGCGAATCTCTCTCTCTTAGGCTATCTGCCGGAGGAATGCTATTCAGGCAGGGCGCCGCTTGAGGCTGCCAGCATGGGAGTTGAACTTGCTCAAGACGAAATCGCCTTTCGATGTAACCTTGTGACGCTCGATCATAAGCCGGATGGTTCGGTTGTGATGGGTGACTACAGCGCCGGACATATCTCAACACCTGAAGCAAAAGAGTTGATAGAGACCATTGATCGCGAGCAGAAGGACCATTCACTGAAACTCTATCCGGGAAAGAGTTATCGGCATCTTCTTGTCTCTAAGGGAAGCCCTGAAGATCTGCAGACCGTACCGCCTCACGATCATACAGGTCAGGCTGTCACTGAGTACTGGCACAGATACAAGAATTCTCCTCGTTTTTCCGCTTTATTTGATTGCGCCGACAAGGTCCTTCACGCGCATCCTGTGAACACAAAGCGTATTGAGGACGGCAAAAAACCGGCAAATTCTATCTGGCTCTGGGGAGAGGGCAGGGCGCCGGTCATGAAGACCCTGCAGGAGCGTTACGGGATCAGCGGTTCACTCATTTCCGCGGTCGACCTGTTAAAAGGTATCGGCGTCTACGCCGGGATGGATATCATTGATGTCCCAGGGGCCACAGGTTACCTTGATACGAATTACAAGGGCAAGGCGGATGCGGCAATCGATGCTCTGAAAGAAAAAGACCTGGTATTTGTTCACGTTGAGGCCCCGGATGAGGCAGGCCACCAAGGCCTTTTAAAGGAAAAGATGCAGGCCATTGAGGATTTTGATCAGAAGATCGTACAGCCCATTTTTGATGCTGTTCACGACAGAGACGATGTCCGCATTGTCGTGGCCATGGATCATTTTACGCCGATATCGCTTAAGACCCATACGGAGCTTCCAGTACCTGTAGTTATCTATGATACCGGAACGATTTCAGGGGATATTGACAGGACATATTCCGAAAAAAGCGCTTTTGCGTCCGGCGAGATTTTTGAAAACGGAAAAGCCTTGTTTGAGGCGATAATAGCCTCTAAAAAATGACCTCTCTCAAGATCGCAATGAATGAACCGGTGCATCGGTGCAGCGCTCGTGTCCTCTATGGCGACACAGACTCCGGCGGTGTTGTCTATTACGCAAATTACCTCAAGTTCTTTGAGATGGGCCGGACCGAGTTCATGCGAGAGTATGCGACATCTTATAGAGAAGTGGAAGAACGCGGACTCATCATGCCGGTTGTCGAGAGTTATGTCCGCTACAAGGCCTCTGCCGTCTACGATGATCTCATCTCTGTTGAGACCGCGCTGGTTGAAGTAAAATCCGTTTCCTGCAGATTTAACTACCGGATTTTTCGTGCAGATGATAATAAAATGCTGGTCAAGGGATTTACCGTCCATGCAGTGATCGACAGGGAAGGAAAGTTAGTAAAATTTCCTGCTGATCTTTCAACAAGGCTTCGGGAAATACTCCCTTCCAACAGGTGATTTTTTATATCCCGAACGTGCGGAATGAATTGACTTTATATTTAATAAAAGTTATGTTGTTTGGATACCTGACGCGGGGTGGAGCAGTCCGGTAGCTCGTCGGGCTCATAACCCGAAGGTCGCAAGTTCAAATCTTGCCCCCGCTACCAGTTAATTCAAGGGTTACAACTTAAAAAGGTTGTAACCCTTTTTCAGTTTCAACCCCTATTTATAACACGAGTGTCGTTGTAAGTTTAGGTTCTGACTGTTTAATCTTCCGTTATTCTTTCTCATAGAGCAACTTCTGAAACTCCGTTTTTTCTCCGCATTCATGTTTAAGTTTCAGATACGTTTTATAGGCACAGTCAAAGTGTTCTCTTTCAATATTTCTGAAGTTATCTTGACCTTCATTTTTGATTAACTCTCACGTAAAATTCTTTAGAAGAATAGAAAGTAATTCTGTAACTATTCGCTATCTGATGGCTAGAAACTTTCATTGACATAAGACCATATTTAGTTTTAATATAGTCTTATATGCTGACAAGGAGGTGACCGATGAGATTATCTAACCAAATTAAACCAATCAGCTATTTGAAGGCACATGCAGCAGAAATCATTCGGCATTTGGGAGACAAAGGAGAGCCGCTCATCATTACCCAAAACGGTGAAGCTAAAGTCATTATTCAGGATATTGATAGTTACGAGCAAATCCAGGAAACTATGGCTTTACTCAAAATTCTGGCCCTTGGCAATCGGCAGATTGAAGAAGGCAAAGTAATTTCGGCCACCGATGCAATAAATCGTCTTCGCGAAGGAAAGGAGTCAACTTAGTGGCTTTCATAGTTCTACTCACTGAGGACGCTGTAAAAGACCTCAGTGACCTCTATACATATATCTTAAAACATGACTCGCCTAAAAAAGCAGAATATGTGCTTGACCAGATTGAGAAAAAATTTGTCAGTCTGAGTGAATTGCCAGAACGGGGTGTGTTTCCAAAAGAACTTCTGTCCCTGGGAATTCGTGACTTTCGAGAGATTTTTTTCAAGCCCTATCGCATCATTTATCGAATTGATAATGAAAATGTTTATGTATATCTCATTGTAGATGGTCGTCGTGACATGCAAACACTCCTCCAGCAGAGATTGCTGGGAGTGTTATGACTTTAAATTGTGATTTACGCCGAACTAGCCCGCATTTCTGGATGGACACTCCCTGTCTTTTATCTGCGGGATCTGCGACCTCTGTGAGAGACTTCAATAATGGAAGCGATCACAGATGACTCGTCCTGCCTGGTCAAAATCAATCCCTTCAGAGCTCAGAAGAACTTGTTTCATAGGAACGCCCCCCTGATATCCGCCAGGAAACCGGTCCGACCGGATCGTCCGGTGACACGGAATAATCAGAGGAAAGGGGTTGTTTGCCAATGCATTGCCCACAGTCCGCGCTCCGTTTGGCCGGCCTACATGTGTTGCGATCAATTTGTAGGCGCTGACGCTTCCCCTTGGGATCTGGTGTTGCGCACGCAGAACCGACTGCTGGAACGCAGGACATGATTTGAGATTTATCGCATCGAGCGAAAACGTGATGTCTTTCCCCGCAAGGAGTGTCTTTATATCGTTTGCTATGGTGTCAATCTCAGCACAGGAAGATACTGTCGTGTTTTGGTGAAGCCTTGATGCAATATTTTCAGCTTTAAGATCGGGCGTTGAAATGATGATCCTGACAATTTTTGGAGAGTCGTCAATCCTGGACCAGATGATGCCGACAGAACCGAAAAATGGAGTTTGTATGATTTTTATCTTCATTTGACATCCGTCCCGTTCATATGCAGATTCTGCAGATGCGCATACATTCCACCTTGGGCCATCAGGATCTCATGGGTTCCCTGCTCGATGATTTTCCCCTTGTCCATAACCAGGATCCGGTCTGCCCGGCGGATGGTGGAGAGACGGTGGGCGATGACGATGCCGGTCCTGTTCGCAAGTGTTGTTGCAACGGCACGCTCGATGCGGATTTCGGTTTCCGAGTCCACGTTTGATGTTGCCTCGTCCAGGACCAGGATCCGCGGGTCGGAAGCAAGGACCCTGGCAAAGGCGAGGAGCTGACGCTGGCCTGCGGACATCTCTATCCCTCGCTGCCCTACCTTTGTTTCCCAGCCCTTGTCCAGCGAATGGACAAATTCCGCAAGCTGCGATTGTTCGAGGATCTTTTCCAGTGTATTGTCATCAGCTTCGTGGCTCAAAAGGATATTCTTTCTGATCGTGTCCGGCACGATCAGGACATCCTGCATCACAAAGCCGATGTGATTTCTGAGCCACAGTGTGTCGATTTTCTTGAGGTCATGTCCGTCAAGAAAGATCCCACCCTGGTCAGGATCATAGAACCTTTCCAGAAGATTGATAAGGGTGCTTTTTCCTGCTCCGGTCGGGCCTACGACAGCGACTGTTTCACCCGGCTCTATGGTAAAGGAAAGATCATGCAGGATCCGTGTTTTCCGGTTATACCCGAATGAGACGTTTTTGAATGCGATATGGCCTCTTGTCGGGCTTGGTTGTATTGTTTTTTCAGGTGCTGCCATGACCGGCTTGGTGTCCATGAGCTGAAAGATCCGTTCAGCAGACGCCATTGCCGACTGGACAATCGAGTATTTTTGGGAAAGTTCGCGCAAAGGCTGAAAGAAAAGACGCATATAGGCAAGAAAGGCGACCAGAACACCGATCGTTATCCTGCCATCCAAAACCTCGCCGCCGCCGTGCCAGATGACAATCGCAATGGAGATCGCGCTTAAGAGTTCGATCATGGGCATGAATATCCCGAAGATCTTGATCTGATAGATCGACTTATTAAGATAGTCTCTGCTCAGGTTTCGGTATCGCACCTCTGCCTCATCCTCGCGCTGAAAGAGCTGGATCACCTCCATTCCCGAAAGGGATTCCTGAAGATAGGTGTTGATCCGGGCAAGCTGGGTCCGGATTTCGCGGAAGGCCTTTCGTGCGAGTCTGCTGAACCAGACGGTGTTGAGAATGATTATCGGAACCAAGAGAGACATCACAAGCGCCAGACGCCAGTCCATCCAGGCAAGGATGATAAAGATTCCGACGATCCTGAAGAGATCGTTAAACAGGGTTACGATGATCGAGGTGAACATATCATGCATATTCTGGATATCGTTGGTAAGACGCGTGACCAGTTTGCCGATCGGATTGTTGTTGAAGAAGCCGAGATTTAAGGTCAGGATATGGGAGAAAAGGTCCTGCCGCATCCTGTGCATGATGTTCTGGCCGGTCCATTCGAGGAGTATGACCTGGAAAAAATTTGCCAGAAAACCAAGAATGACAAAACAGGCAAAAACAGTTGCTATTTTTGTAAGCCCCGAAATTCGGTCCAATCGTGTGATTTCCGTATTGATGATGTAATCGTCGATCGCAAGACTGATAAGATAGGGCAGGGCAAGTCCTGCGGCCGTGATGACAAAGGAGAGGAGAACAGCGGTTGTAATCTGCTTCCAGTACGGAGATATATAGGTGAGGATCCTTTTCCAGAGCTTTACGTCGCTCACCTGGGACAGATGATCTTCCTCAAAATATCCAAAGTCATGTTTCACCTGGCAGGCCCTCCTGGTTCAGTACTATTTTCAGGAGGAGTTGTTGTAAAAGATGTCTGGTACTTATGGATCGTGGCATAAAAGGAGTTGGTCCGAAGGAGTTCCTCATGGGCGCCCTGTGCGGCTATTCTTCCCTGGTCCAGCACGATGAGCGTATTCGCGTTAACAAGAGGCGCGATCCTGTGTGAGACGATAATACAGATCCTGTCTCTGATGTAGCCGGAAAGGGCGGCGATAATCTTCTGCTCGGTGTCCATATCCACGGAAGAAAGACCGTCATCGATGATCAGGACAGGTCGGTCGAGAAGAAGCGCCCGTGCCAGCGCGATCCGTTGCCGCTGGCCGCCGGAGAGCTTGACCCCGCGTTCTCCGATCCGGGACTGGTAGCCCTCCTCCATCTCCATGATCTCGTCATGGATGGAGGCGGTTGCTGCCGCCTTTTGAATTTCGTCCATGGTCGCATCGGTATTGCCAAGGGAGATATTGGCGGCAATGGTGTCTGCAAAGAGAATGATATCCTGCGGCACATAGGCGACACGGCTCCTGAAGTCCGTTATGCTCAGGGTGTTGATGTCCCTGTTTTCGAGAAAAACAGTGTTGTCCATGACCGGGGAGAGCCTTGCCAGGATATGACAGAGGGTGCTCTTGCCGGAACCGGTCCGTCCGACCACGCCGAGGATGCCGGGCGAGATCTCAAGCGATATTTTTTCAAGGGCCGGCCGGTTCTGACCCGGATAGGTATAGGTCAGGTCCTGGATGCGAAGTTTTTTGGTGTCGGCCGGCAATTTTTCGGTTTCGGTGGATGTAAGCGCGGTATGCTCATCCAGGACGCCTGAGATCCGGCCAAGTGAGGTGATACCTCGCTGAAAGAGGCTCGTAACCCAGCCAAGGGCCATCATCGGCCATGTGAGCATGAAGAGGTAGCTCGTAAATGCGACAAACTCACCAACGGTTATGTGTCCTTCGATGGTGTAGCGGCCGCCGAAGAAGATGACCAGGAGCATGCTTGTGTTGGCGATCAAACCGGCAAAGGGGAAAAGGGTGCCCTGGACCATGGCAAGCCTGATATTGTCGCGGACATACTCTTTTCCCATATCGTTGAAAAGTCCGGATTGATGTTTTTCTTGAGTATGGGCCTTGACCAGCCTGATCGAGGCAAGGCAGGAGCGGACAAATTCGGTCAGTTCGGAAAACTGCTCCTGGACCTTGGTGAACCGTTTATGGAGTCTGGCTGACAGAACAGTAGTCAGGATGGCCAGTACCGGCATGGGGGAAATGGCAATAAGGGTCAGAATAGGGTGGATATAGGCCATGAACCCGAGGGTCGCGATTGTCATGAACACAGCATCAGCGCCGGCAACCATTCCCATGCCGAACGCGATCTGGACCGAGGCAAGATCGTTTGAGGAAAGCGCCATCAGCTCACCGGTCGACCTTTTTTGGAAGAATCTGTTGTCCAGGGTCAGGAGATGGGAGAACATGGTGCAGCGAAGATCTCGTTCGAGGATTCTGGAAAACCCCAGGATAAGATACCGCCAGCCGAAACGGAGCGCGGCAATAGAAAGAGCAAGTGCTACGATCATAAGCCCGTAACGAAGAAGTTCAGGCTGGGTGACGGAAGACTCCTGCAGTCCGTCAACAGCCTTTTTTATTATTCGCGGGATCTGGAGTTGAATGATATCAACCGCGATAATGGCCAGAAAACCGGACAAGACCCTCAGTCTGTTTCTTTTAAATGCGGGAACAACGAGAGAAAGAGCGTCTTTGGACTGGCTGAGATATCTGAAAAATTTCTGCATTTATCCCCACAAACGTACAAGAAAAAGGCTTAACAGCGGGAAATAGGTGATAATGATCAGGGTGATCAGGAGCAGGCCCAGGAAGGGGAGGGTGGCTTTATAGAGTTCCACGACCGGCCGGTCAAAACGATAGCTGGCAAGAAAGAGGTTCAGGCCGACCGGCGGGGTGCAGTATCCGATCTGAAGGTTGGTGAGAAAGATGATTCCGAGATGGACGAGATCAACCCCGTAGGCGAGGGCGATAGGCACGATCAGCGGCACGACAAGGACGAGGGCGGAAAAGATGTCGAGCATGGAGCCGACGATGAGCAGGAAGATATTCAGAATGATCAGAAAGGTGTATTTGCTTGAGATATATTCCCGGATAAATTCAAAGAGGCGCATCGGGACTTCCTGGTCCACCAGATAGTTGGTCGAGGCCATGGAGGCTGCAAGCACAACAAGGATGCCGCCGAAAAGGATCATGCTCTTGACCATGATACCCGGCAGGTCGAAGAGTTTGATGTCCCGGTAGATCAAGACTTCCACGATCATTACATAGAGCGCAGTCACGGCAGCGGCATCAGCCGCCACAAAGATGCCGCCATAGATCCCGCCAAGCACGATCACCGGAAGCGGCAGTTCCCATGCGGATTGTCTGAGGGCTCTCATGATCTCAGGCATGGTGACTTTTTTTCGGTCAGGCCGGGTAGCCGCCCCCATTTTCATACTATAGAGGACCAACAGGGTCATCATCAGGATTCCCGGAAGGATTCCAGCCAGAAAAAGGCTGTCAATCCGGGCGCCGGAGACCACTCCGTAGAGAATCAGCGGCAGACTCGGGGGGAAGAGCAGGCCGAGACTGCCCGAGGAGGTAATCAGGCCAAGTGAGAATTTTTCAGAATACCTGTCCTTGACCAGGGCCGGGAAAAGAAGGCCGCCGACTGCAAAGATAGTGACCCCGGAGGCACCGGTAAAGGCTGTAAAAATCGCGCAGACGATTAATGATATGACCGCAAATCCGCCCGGCATCCAGCCCAAGAGAACGCGTGAGAGTTCAAGGAGTCGTTCCGGAGTTTTGCTTTCTGAAAGCATCGTGCCTGCAAAGATAAAAAGGGGCAGGGAAAGCAGAAGCGGGGTGTCGGCCAGCCGGGACATCTCAATGATCACAACGGAAAGATCAATGCCGACACCATAAAATGAGACAAGGGCCAGAGCCCCGATGACAACAAAAAGCGGGGTCCCGAGCAGTGCGAGTATGATGGTGAGGATTTTTAAGAGAATCATAGAATTTAATAAAAGTCTCTCACAGAGTTCGCAGAGTCACAGAGAACAACTTAAACGGCAAAGGTATCAGGAAAGTCTGCCTTCAAACCTCAGGCCCTTGACTCTGGCCCCCGGCCTTTGGTCCCCGGCCCCTAGTCCCCTGCCCCTGGTCCCTGCCCCCTTGTTCCTGCCACTCCAGAAATCGCCGCTATAAGGAAT
>DAOVSZ010000210.1 GCA_030627725.1 Desulfobulbaceae bacterium | reverse complement strand
TATAGTTGGCTATGCGAGAAGGCCTGATCGTGTGCAGCTGGTGAGCGCAGCGAATGAGCGGGTGGAGTGCTGCTGAATAGTTACAAAAAAACCAGATGGTTCTTCGTTCAGATGCCGGAATTCAAACGCAACGAGACAGATAAAATTCTAAGAAAAATACAGCAAGGAGAGGTCTGCCCGGTCTATCTTATTCATGGTGACCGCTATCTCTCAAGCGCGGGTGCAAACGATCTGATCACAGCCCTCCTGCCTGATGAACAGAAGAGATCCAGCCGGCTTCAGCTGATCGACGGTGACCAGGAAAACGCGAAAGACACCCTTTCCCGACTCAGGACCTACAGCCTTTTCGGCGGTCGCACGGTCTTCCGCGTCATGGATACCAAAATGTTTCACTCAAAGGTTGTGGCCAAAAAAATATGGGAGAGCGCTGAGACGGCGTATGCCGCAAAAAAACCGACCCAGGCGGCACGCTATCTTTTGCAGATGCTTTCTCTGATCCAGACTGCCGATAAGGGAGCGATCGACGATATCGTCGCTCTTTCCGGCAAACGCTGGCAGGGTCTTTTCGGTTTTGCCAAGCCCGCCAATGTCTCTTGGATACAGGAGCTGGACCTCCCGGACCAGGAATTTTCCGCCGCCTCAACAAAACACGACGTGGCCGACCTCTATGTCCAGGCCTTTAAAGACGGCATCCCGCCGGACAACATTCTCATCCTGATCGCCGAGGCGGTTGACAAACGCAAACGCCTGTACAAATATATAAAGAAGAACGGCGTTATCGTAAACCTCGCAGTTGATCCCGGATTTTCAAAATTCGCCAGAAAAGACCAGGAGGAAGTGCTTCTGACGTTAATCAGGAAAACGCTTGCCTCCTTCGGAAAAAACCTCGAACCGGCAGCGGAAAAGGAGTTATTGCTACGGGTAGGTTTTCACCCGGTCGCCGCTGTGATGGAAACGGAAAAACTTGCCCTTTCCGTGGATGAAAGACCTGTCATTACCAGAAAGGACCTCACTGAGATCATCGGGCGCACACGGGAAGAGGCCCTTTTTGAGTTAAACGAGGCAGTCGCTGACTTACATCTTGAAAAGGCCCTCATCCTCTGTTGCCGGCTGCGCGACAATGGCACGCACCCCCTGGCGATGATCGCCGCTCTCAGAAATCATATCAGGAAGCTGCTCGTGGTCCGCTCCTATCAGGCCCGGCAGTCGCCACGATACACACCAAGGATGACGTATGGGTCCTTCCAGAAGGGCTATCTGGAAGAGTTGAAGGCGACGCTCGCAGACCCAACTCCTCTTGGCGGACACCCGTATGCCCTGTACATGCTCTTTAAAAAGGCGGAAAACTTTCTGGTTGAAGATCTTATACAAGGGCTTACGGAACTCCTTCAGGCGGAATACAGCCTGAAAGGTTCTCCGGCCCCGGATTTTCTTATCATGGAAAATTTTCTTTTCACCTTTATCGGTCCGCAGACGAAAAAAGAGGCCCAAGGAGGCCGGCGGCAATGAACTTTTTTTGGCGTTTCTCCCTCATCTGGTGTATTACCCTGGCGCTCTTTTTTTGTACGTCCTGTGCTCAAAAAGGACCGATTTTTGTTACGCCCGGCAGGCATCTTCAGCCTGTCGGCCCTTTCTTTACGGACCCGGTTGTTCTTGTGCAACCCTTTGAGGAAAAATTCGGTGAAACTGAAAGTATCGGGGAACTTTCCGCCGGGTCGAAGACTCAGAAGATAATGATCCATGGGAAGAATCTCTCACAGGCGCTGGGAGGCTTTGTGGCGCAGGAACTGATCAAGGAGAAAATCCCCTTTGCCGCTGATGGAGGATGGGACAGGACCCTTCCCGGCCTGGCAAACCTTTCCACCCCGGCAAGGCTTGTTATCGGCGGGACCATAACGCACGTCGTGGTCCGGGTCGCGGATACGATTACACACACAAAATACTCTCTGGAACTTGATATTTCCTGCACGCTTGGCCTTCCCTTACAGAAAAAAATTATTGCCAGAAACGTGCATGTCTCGGAGGAAATGATTACTATCAGGCAGAGAAAGGAAATTATTGAAGATTTACTCGACCGAGGTCTTGCAGAGGCAGCGCGGCAGATTGTAACAAAATTTTCTGCTGCTACTTATTTTTGAGTGAACCCTAAGTTTCGTGCTATAATGAGTTTACCGCGTGAAGAATTTGACAGAGGGGTGGTTACCGAAAGGCGGCAGAAGATCGAAATTGAAGAACCGCCCATGTACAAGGTCCTTCTCTTAAACGATGACTACACCTCCATGGAGTTTGTAGTCATGGTTCTGGAGACGATCTTTCATAAGCCCCTGGCCAAGGCCTCTCAAATCATGCTGAACGTGCATCATCAAGGCAAAGGTGTTGCCGGCATTTATACGCGCGAAGTGGCGGACACAAAAGTTGCGCTGGTTCACAACATGGCCCGAAAGAACCAGTATCCACTGAAATGTACCATTGAAAAGGAATAAACCGGCCACCCTGGAGATTTTTAAGCATCATGATCAGTCACAAACTAGAAATTGCCCTTGTCATGGCTATCCGGGAAGCAAAAAACCGCAGGCATGAACATGTTACGGTTGAACATATCCTCTTTGGACTGCTGCATGACCATAAGGCGCTGGAGATTCTTACCCAGTGCGGCGGCGACACCAAGAGCCTGAAAAAAAATCTTGAGACCTTTTTCACCAGAAACCTGACAGTTCTTGAAAAAGGCCAGGAGGGCGACCCCATTCAAACCATCGGTTTCAACAGGGTGCTCCAGAGGGCGATCGCCCATGTCCAGAGTTGCGAAAAAAAAGAAGTTGACGCAGGCGATGTGTTGACCGCCATCTTTTCCGAACCGGAGTCGTATGCCGTCTATTTTCTTCAGAAAGAGGGCGTCAACCGCATGGATGTCGTGAACAATATCTCACACGGCATCACCAAGGGAACTCCGAGCAAACAGACGGAAGAGAAAAAGGACAAAGAAGAGCCCGCAACCGCGCTTGAAAAATTTACAGTCAACTTTTCACAGCGGGCAGCCGAAGGGCTGATCGATCCGCTGATCGGCAGGGAAGAGGAGCTGCAAAGGATCATGCAGATCCTCTGCAGGCGGAGAAAAAACAACCCGCTCCTGGTAGGTGAAGCAGGGGTCGGAAAGACGGCCATTGCCGAAGGGCTTGCCTCAAAGATCTTTGCCGCCGAGGTGCCTGATCTGCTCGCCGATCAGGAGATCCGGCTTCTTGACATGGGCTCTCTGCTTTCAGGCACCAAATACCGCGGCGACTTTGAAGAGCGGATCAAGGCGGTCATTACCGAGGTTGAAGAGCAGAAAAACATCATTCTCATTATCGATGAGATTCACACCATAGTCGGCGCAGGCGCCACCAGCGGCGGCAGCATGGATGCCTCAAACCTGCTGAAACCGGCGCTGCAGACAGGTTCCCTCAGGTGCATCGGCTCCACCACCTATGATGAGCACAAAAATTATGTGGAAAAGGACCGCGCCCTGGCGCGTCGTTTCCAGAAGGTGGACATCCTGGAGCCGTCCGTCAAAGACACCTGTGCCATCCTGCATGGGTTGCAGTCCTGCTATGAAGAACATCACGGGGTAAAGTATTCGGATGCCGCGATCTCGGCTGTTGCCGATCTTTCTTCCCGCTACATCACCGACCGATTTCTCCCAGACAAGGCAATCGATGTCATGGACGAAGCAGGCGCTGCCTTCAGGCTGAGTCAACCGACAAAAAGGCACCGGACCATTACAGTCAGAGATATTGAAAAGATCGTCTCCCGGATTGCGAGAATCCCGGCCAAGAGCGCGACCGGGTCTGACAAGAAGCTCTTGAAAAACCTCGGCGCCAGGCTGCAAGCCCAGATATTCGGTCAGGACCAGGCCATTGAGACCCTTGTCACAGCGGTCAAAAGATCACGGGCCGGGCTCAAACAACCAGAACAGCCGACCGGATGTTTTCTCTTTGCAGGCCCTACCGGGGTCGGCAAAACCGAGGTCGCAAAACAGCTCGCCGAGACCCTGGCGGTTCGCTTTGAACGTTTTGACATGAGTGAATACATGGAAAAACACGCAGTCTCCCGCCTTATCGGTTCTCCGCCGGGCTATGTCGGCTTTGACCAGGGCGGCCTGCTGACCGATGCGATCAGGAAGCATCCTTATTGCGTGCTCCTTTTAGACGAAATTGAAAAAGCGCACCAGGACGTCTTTAATATCCTCCTCCAAATCATGGACCATGCAACCCTCACAGACAACTCCGGCAGGCAGGCGGATTTCCGAAATGTTATTCTGATCATGACCACGAATGCCGGCGCACGCGAACTGAGCGAACGTTCGATCGGCTTCATGACCGACAGCAAAGGCAAAGACCAGAAGGCGATCAAAAATATGTTTTCGCCTGAATTCAGAAACAGGCTGGACCATACGATCTCCTTTAACGCCCTTGACACCCCGATCATAGAAAAAATTGTCGACAAGATGATCAGAGAACTGCAGACGCAGCTTGCGGAGAAAAAAGTCACCATTAAACTCTCACGCACCGCCCGGTCCTGGCTCGCGGCCAAGGGGTATGATCCTGACTATGGCGCCCGTCCGCTCAGGCGGCTTCTTATGAAGGAAATAGGCGATGTTCTGTCCGACGAAATACTCTTTGGCGAACTGACCAAAGGCGGAGAGGCCAGAGTTGGACTGAAGAAAAAAGCCCTGACTTTCTCATATAAGGATGCAGTCCGAGAATAGAGAGCCTTCAAGGAAGCAACCCATAACGTTTTTTCCCGAAGGATGCCTCGAGAGGTTGCCTCAGCATCCTGCAACTGTCAACGACCCGCGGAACAAGAATATACCTGCCGTATACCTTCTTCTCCAACAGCGTTTTCCACCAAACAGTACCACTCCGGACTTGCAGAAAAAAGTTTATACATTATAGTCACTTTCATATAACTCATTTATTCAACAATAAAACGGGAGCAAAAAAGATGAACATTCGACCCTTCCATGTATTATGCGCGTGCGCGCTCACCATAACACTGACTGCCTGCGGCAGTGACACGCCTGAGACAACCACAACAACACCAACAGCGCCTGTGGAAACGACAATGCCTCAAGGTCCTGCCTCCATGCAGCCGGAATCCATCATTTCCGGCACGATAGTGGAAACCCAAGATGCAGGTGGATACACCTACATGCTTCTTGACAAGGACGGGGAACAGCAATGGGTCGCTATTCCCCAGAGCACAGTCTCGGTTGGCGACGAGGTTGGCGCGGTTTTCAGCATGATAATGACAAATTTTGAAAGCAAGACCCTTGGCCGCACCTTTGATGAGATAACTTTTGCCTCAGGTCTTGTTCAGGGCGGACCTCCATCAACCAAAAGCGGCGCTGAAGGGGGCCATTCCTCATTTGCCGAGGCGCTGCAGGCGGAGTCTCCGACAACCGCTGCCCCAGCTTCATCGGTCGGCGCCGGGAGCAGCAAGGCCGTTGTCCCATTTTCCGACCTTTC
>DAOVSZ010000310.1 GCA_030627725.1 Desulfobulbaceae bacterium | reverse complement strand
GGTCAACAGGATCGATGAACGGTTTTTCAGACCGGAAGGATGACTCCCGGAAAGCAGAAAAGAAGGAAGTCATTCAGGTTACAAAACCGGAAGATGTCGTGGGAAAAAATATTGCCCCCAGACAGCCCCTGTCCCGGCTGGAAAAAATTTATCTCAGGTATTACGAGGACAATAGCGCTTTGATTGAAGAAGGTAAACCTCGGCTTGATGCCCTGATGCAGAAGGAGACGCGGGAGGGGGTTGACCCGCAGATGGAATACCTGAAGAATCGTGAGAGACAGGAGTTCAGCCCAAAAGAACGCATGGAGGAGTCCCACGACGCATGGCGGACCTTTGGCGGTCGGGAACGGGAAGGTTCTCCTGAATTGGAACGACTTGAATATGAAATGAAGTGGTGGGAAAAGATCGGCAAGATTGATGACTCGCAGGAATCAGAGGATTTTGAAAAATTCGACAGATCTGAAGAGGAAGAGGGGGGAGAGGGAGAGGGGGGAGAGGAAGAGAATATCCTCAGGCAGTTCGGAGATGATTTTTTTCAGACAGACAAGAATGCCGATACGCTCGCGATAGAAAACCTTGCAGTTCCAGGGGCAGATTATATTGTCGGCCCTGGTGATTCCCTGTTGATCCGCGCCTGGGGCGCAGGTGTCGACTTTGAGGAAAAATGCCTCGTCTCCAACGAAGGGATCATCAGTATTCCGAAGATCGGGGTGATCCCGGTTGCCGGCCTGAAAAGCGGCGAAGTCGAAAAGGCGGTGAACAGGGAGGCACAGAAATATATTCCCGGTGTCAACCTGAGGGTTTCCCTGGACAGTCTTAAGACGCTGGAGATATATTTTGCCGGCACTATTGCCCAGCCCGGTCTCCATGTACTTCCAGCCTTCTCAACAATGGTTACGGCGCTGATAAAAGCAGGCGGCCCGACCAAGGACGGGACCCTCCGTAATATCAAACTGATCAGGAACAGGAAGGCCATATCGGCCCTGGATGTTTACGATATCCTGTTGCGCGGCGACAGGGCGGATGATTTTTATCTCCAGTCCGGCGATCTTCTTTTTGTTCCTGATATCGGCCCGACCGTGGCGATTGACGGTTTTGTCAAAAAGCGAGGTATTTTCGAGCTTGTCGGCGAAAAGAACTCGCAGGACGCTCTGAATCTTACAGGAGGACTGCTGCCGCAGGCCCATGACGGCCTTCTTCTGTTCAAGCGGTTTGCCGATAATCAGGTGTATCTGAAAAAGAAAATCCGTCTCAGGGAATCCTCTGCCGCAAAGGAGGATTTTCTTGTCAGGGATGGCGATCTCATTTTTGCAATGATGTCTGACCTGCAGAGGGTTGTGAAGTTGAGCGGGCATGTCGTTTATCCCGGGCTGGTTGCGTATAAGGAAGGCATGACCCTTCAGGACCTTTTTTCATCTTCTGATATTGTCAGTCCCGGCGCCATTATGCGCAATGCTCTTATCAAGCGTTATAACCTCGGGACCGGGTATTTCGACATCATTTATTTTTCGCTGCAGGCAGTGCTGGACCGCTCTTTTGATGCTCCGCTCGTTGAGTATGATGAAGTCATTGTGCTTGATAAGGTTGCTTATGATATCCAGGAGAATGTGTATATCTCCGGCGCAGTCTGGAAGCCGGGGAAATACCCGTTCTCTCCGGGCATGAAGTTGAGCAGCCTGATTGGCATGGCAGGCGGAGTTAAAAAGAGCGGAAATCTGTCCGGGATTGAGCTGAGCCGCCATGAAATTGTAGGGGGCCTGGCAAAAACAGTCAGGGAGATTGTGGATTGGAACGCCTTGCGCACAGCAGGGAAGGACGTTGTCCTGCAGGAAAAAGATTTTGTGATGATCAAAGAGGTGAAAGGGTTCGGGGCCCTGAAGGTTGTCACGGTAGAAGGCGAGGTCGCCTATCCGGGTACTTATGCCGTCGCCGATGGGGACAGGCTTTCAGGGTTGCTGGAAAGGGCGGGCGGATTTACAGGATCGGCCTATCTGTTCGGGTCGTCATTTACCCGTCAGTCGGCGAAAGAGGCAAAGCAGCGGAACTATGAACGCCTGATCGATAACCTGGAAATGGAACTGGGCAGGGCCACAGCAAAACTCGCCAAGGAGGGAACTGCGTCAACCGGAACAGTTCTCGCGGCCCAGGCGGGATTTGTCGAGAAACTTAAGGAGAAGGAGATGGACGGGAGGATAGTTATCAACCTGGCAAGCGTCTCCTCTTTAAAAGGGTCAAAGTATGATTTTGAACTGAAGGACGGGGATATATTGTCCGTGCCGAGGAAACCCGACTTTGTCTCTGTTCTCGGCAGCGTGTATTCAGCCAATGCCTATTTTTATGATTTTGAAATGGATGTGGCCGCGTATCTCAAAAAGGCGGGCGGGATGACGGTCAATGCAGACAAAAAACGGATGTATGTGATCAGGGCCAATGGTGATGTGATGAGCAGAAAATCTGCAAAGGACACCTTTCTGCTGAGCGGTTTCGACCGGATGAAGATGATGCCCGGCGATACCCTGGTTGTGCCGGAGGATTTCGAAAAAATCCCCTGGTTCAAGATGGTCAAGGACTTGTCCGACGTGGTCTTCAAACTGGCCACCACATATGGAGTTGTGATTTCGATTGCTGATCGTTGATAATTTTAGACAGGATCAACAGGATGGACAGGATAGTTAAAACCAGTTGATTTCTAAAGCAGTTAAAGACAAGAATAATCCAGTAAATCCTGTCAAAAAAAGTAATTCCGGCAAAATATGAATTCCGAAACACCTGAAAAATATGTCCTTCTTCAGCCTCCAGAAATGGCGGAGGATGACGAGATAGATCTTCTGGAACTGCTCTCTGTCATCTGGAAATGGAAATGGGTCAGTATCCTTATTGTTGTCGCCAGTGTGGTCGGGTCCGTATTCTACGCTCTGTCTCTCCCTGAAATCTATAAATCCGAGGCGGTGATCATGAACACTTCGTCCGGCGGCGGCAATTCCGGAGGAGGACTGGCCCGACTGATGGGCGGTATGGGGCTTCCGATCAATCTTGCCGGTTCCGGCGGTGGAAAAGGCGCGGGAATGCAGAGTTTTCTCGAGAGCAGGAGCCTGAAGGAGCGGTTGATACGAAAATATGAACTGCTGCCGGTCCTGTATGAGGATATGTGGGACGCTGAAAAAAAAGCCTGGAGCGTCCAGGAGAAAGACGATATCCCAACTCTTTTAGACGGCGTAAGGGTGCTCAATGGTCTTTTTGAGGTG
>DAOVSZ010000137.1 GCA_030627725.1 Desulfobulbaceae bacterium | reverse complement strand
CTGAATAAAAGGCAGCCGAAGTACGACCTGACCGAGCAGGGTAAAGGTCGGCATGGCATAGCCGGTTGGAAACCGGTTCTCAACAACGCTGAAGCGGGTGTAAGGATAGGGGCCGAGCAGCGCTTCGTAACGGGCGAGATAGCCAAGGGTTTTTTCACGGTAGGTAGCGGCAAGGTGCTGGTCTTCCTTGTAGAAATAGGTAAACAGTGTCTTGTCCTTTCCGAACGGGACTTGTTCCACGATATACGGGCCGGCAACAAAATTCAGGGAATGGGCCGGGTAGGGGAAGTGAAAGCGGACATCCTTTCCTTCCTGATTCTGTGTGGTAATGATCTCTTCCGCTTCGGATACCGCCTCAAAATGGGAAGGAATCTTTGCCGCGAGTTCAAAAAGAGTGTCCCGGTCGAGAACCGGATGCCAGAATCCGGTTAAGGCTATGCCTTTTTCTGAAACAGCAGCGGGCATGTGTTCGCTGCCGGTAAATTTCTTTTCATAGGTGATGGTGATCTTCTGTTCAGAGGCAAGGGGTTTAATCTCCATGCCCGTCGGGTCATCTTCGGGAAGGTCGGCCATCTTGCCGTTTATTGAAACACCAATGGTGGTCAGGTCTCCGAAGTGGATTGTTGTGCCCGTATCCGGCGGCAGGGTGATCTCCGAGGTCCCGTGGAGGAGATTTTCAGGGAGAATGAAAGAGATTGCCAGACGCTGGCTGGGCGGCTGGACCGCGTCGGCATCCGAAATCAGAAACAGGTAGAAAAGACAGAAGAAAAGTGAAAGAAGTTTCAACACGGCAGGGTACCTTGAATGAAGAGTTTAAGAGAATTGTTGAGTACTTTAGAGGCCCGGGAAGAGAGTTTTGTTCCGTAACCTTAATTTACACAGTTAAGGAACGTACACTCAATAACTTACCCCAAATTATTGTTTTTTCCACCGTTTTCTACGTTGCTCGTCGGTCACATAACTCGTTATGCTCCCTCCTCGCGCCTTGAATACGATGCAAAATCCGGCTAATTTGGTTCAAGTTATTTAATTCCCGTTCCTAACGATTCCTGCCAATTTGCAAGTGAAGCAAGCGCGGTCTCGGAGCGGATCTGGCCCCGCATTTTTTTTCTGATTTTTCCGACAAGGGGCGGAAAGAGACCGAAGTTGATGTTGGAGGGTTGGAAACGGTCCGGTTCGGTCCGGGTCAGGTGGGAGATCAGGGCGCCGATGGCGGTGTCCGCAGGCGGAACCACGGGTTTTTCCCCTTTTCCGATGCGCGCCGCGTTCATGCCGGCGACAAGACCCATGGCTGTTGATTCGACATACCCTTCCACACCGGTGAGTTGACCGGCAAGAAGAAGGTCGGGCCGGTTTTTGAACTGCAGGGTGGAAGAAAGGGTTTTCGGCGCGCAGATAAAGGTGTTTCTGTGGATGCTGCCGAGACGGGTGAATTCGGCATCCGCCATGCCCGGGATCATTTTGAAGACCCTTTTTTGTCCCGGATAGGTCAGCTTGGTCTGAAACCCGACCATGTTGTAATAATTCCCCTCCTTGTCCTCCATGCGGAGTTGAACGACGGCGTACGGGTCTTTGCCGGTCCTCGGGTCGGGCAGGCCGACCGGTTTCATGGGGCCGAACCGGAGGGTATTGTCACCGCGTTCGAGCATGACCTCCACAGGAAGACAGCCTTCAAAATACTGTTTCCCTTCAAAGGATTTCAGCGGCACCTTTTCCGCCTCTTTCATGGCATTGATAAAGACGGTGTATTCGTCCTCATTCATCGGGCAGTTCAGGTAATCGCCGGGCCCGTCGTCATACCGTGAGGCCTGGTAAATGATGCTTCTATCGAGTGATTCCGCTGAGACGATAGGCGCGATCGCATCGTAGAAGGAGAGGTTGTCGCTGCCGGTGAGAGCTGTCAGCGATTCGGTCAGCGATTCGGAGGTGAGAGGGCCGGTGGCAATGATGACGAGTTCATCTCCCGGCAACGGGATCTCGCTGATTTCTTCGTGCATGACGGTAATCAGCGGATGGTTTTCGATACGGTCGGTGATAAAACCTGCAAACCGTTCGCGGTCGACCGCCAGGGCCTTTCCGGCCGGGACATTGGTTGCCAGGGCGGCGTCCATGATAAGGGAGCCGAGACGGCGCATCTCTTCCTTGAGCAGACCGACTGCCGAATGGGTATCGTTTGATCGGAAGGAGTTGCTGCAGACAAGTTCGGCAAAAAGCGGCGAGGTGTGCGCCGGAGAAAATTTTGCCGGCTTCATGTCATAAAGGCGGACCGGGCAATCGCGCCGGACCGCCTGCCAGGCAGCCTCGCAACCGGCAAGGCCGGCGCCGATGATGGTGATTGGGGTTGAAGTCATATGAATATTAGGGTCAGGGGTCAGGGGTTAGGGGTCAGGGGTCAGGGATCAGGGGTCAGGGAGCAGGGACCAGGGGTCAGGGGTTAGGTGCCAGGGGTCAGGGTTAACCGCGTTTGTGAAATTCAATCAGTACGAATAACCCTGGACCCTGATCCCCAATCCCTGACCCCTGTTCTTTAACCTGTCTGTTTATATCCCCAGCTCGGATTTGATCGCTGCCACGACCACATCGCTTGAGGTGCCGGTGATGCTTTTTAAAAGACCTGCTTTCTCATAAAAGCCGATCAATGGCGCTGTTTTTTCGTTATAGGTCTCGAGGCGGTGGCTGATTGCCTCTTCGGTTTCGTCATCACGCTGGATGACCGGGCTGCCGCATTTGTCGCAGATCCCTTCTACTTTTGTCGGCATGCTTTTTACATTGTAGATGGCCTGGCAGTCCTGGTTGTTGCATGTTCTTCTGGTGCAGAGACGGTCCAGGATAACGTCGCGCGGGACATCGATGTTGACTGCCATGTCCAGTTTGATGTCTAGTTTTGTCAGCATCTCTGTTAATGCTTCTGATTGCGGGATGGTGCGGGGGAAACCGTCTAAGAGAAAACCTTTTGCGCAGTCCGGCTCCTGCAGCCTTTTCCCCATGATACCCATGATCAGAGAATCCGGAACGAGATCGCCCCGTTTCATATATCCTTCCGCCTCTTTGCCGAGTTCGGTTCCGTCCTTGACCGCGCCTCGCAGGATATCTCCGGTGGAAATCTGTACTGATCCGTCGATCGCGGTAAGCAATTTTGCAACAGTGCCTTTGCCGGCGCCAGGCGCGCCAAGTAGAATTAACTTCATGATACTCTCCTTAAAAATATATGTTCAAAAATGATTAGTTTTTTCTGCCGCTCTGATGGGCGCCCGCATCGTGCAGGCGGTAGCAGGTGAACAAGACAATATACACAATTTTTTTTGGCTTGGATAGGGGAAAAATGGTGAGTTTGCCAGTCGGCTTGGTCTGAAGGTGTTGTTCCAAAACTTTGTGCCGTCTGCCTTCTGCCTTTGTGCCTATCGTTATCAGGAGAGCGGTTCCCAGGTCTCAGAGAGGATTTTCCATTTTCCGTTTTCTTTTTTGAGTCGCAGGGTCTTTACTCCGACATCATGGTAATAATCGGAACGGTAAAATTGCTGGAATTTGATCACGGCAGTGTCTCCTGACTCGTCAATCTCTATGTTACGGATAGCAACCTCAATGGAATTCGTACGTTCAAAATTGTCTTCCTTATAGTTTTTCAATCCGGCATAGTCCCTTTTGCCGGATTGAAACTCTGGAGAGTAAAAATCCATATAGATCCGGATATCTTTACTGCACCAGGCAGAGCGCCATTTTTCGAGCATCTCCGGGAGACCTGGACCTTCCGGTTTGATCGAAGCAGAAACGGGTTCATTCATCTGCCGATGCTCCTGCTCCTGCTCCTGCATCTGCTCCTGCTCCTGCATCTGCATCTGCATCTGCTCCTGCATCTGCTCCTGCATCTGCTCCTGCACCTGCACCGGTTCCGGCTCTTGCACCGGTTCCGGCTCCTGCACTGGTTCCTGCTTCTGCACCGATTCCGGCTCCGGTTTCGGCGCCTGCTTCGGTTTTTCATCCGGCGAGATTTCTTTGAATGTGTCGATTACTTTCGCCACAATGTCAAATTCCACATCGTCTGCAGGCCTTATGCTCGACAGCTTTGCGTTATTGAGTATTTCTTTGCCCTCATCACTTTTATGCAAGTCCAGGAGGAACACCTGGATCTTCTTGAAGAGAACATCATCTGTCCGGCTTGAAGCTACCCAAGGCATGTTGGGGAAAGGCCCCAGTTCCGCGAGTTTCATCAGCTGTTCGGATTTAATTTTCTTCCGGGCCTTGGGAAGATCCAGCGTGATGTCGGACGCACAGCCTGCGTCTCCTGCCCGTTTATAAACGGCGTAGACCGCATTGTAGGGATTCTTGACAATCTGTGCCGTATAGTCATCCGGGTTCAAGCCGTTTTCCTGGAGAAGATACGTGGGCCCGATATATGATATGAGCGAATTTTTATCTCCTCCGAAGATTATTCTTTTTCCCTTCAGGTCTGCAATGGATGCTATTCCTCTGTCTTTTCTCACATATAAAACTGAGAAAAGAGAGCTTTTCCCGAACTCTTCGTTTTTTGCAAGCAGGCGGTAACCGGATTTTTTAGCGGCCGGATAATGGCTTAAATCGACCTGGGCGATATCAAATTTTTCCTGGTTGATATCCTGAAGAAAGATCTGAATATTTGTGATGGAGGTGATTTTGATCCGCTTGCCGATTTTTTCACCCATGTTCTCTGCCAATGGCTTGAATCGTTTCTGGATTTCCGCCGCCGGTCGACTGGGAGTAATGCCCAGGCTGAGTTCTTTCGCCGGAGTCAGGTCCGGCAGGATGAGAAGGCAACACAATCCGGCTACGAGCAGGGTGATCTTTCTTGTCATGTTTTACCTCGAATGTTTAAATTCAGTCATTGTTTCCAGAATATTGGTAACTATTCAGGTGGAGCGGCAAACGTTGCCTAAACTCCAGACTGTAACTGTTCAGATGAATATTGTATCGCAATCAAATCTCTAAATGAAGCAAAAAATGCCGGTCTGAGCTGAACGCTGAATGCTGATAGCTGAAAACCACGCAGTCTTATTTTTTCGGATTTGTGTGATCAATTCCCTTGTAGAAATTGATCCAGGAAGAAGTCTGATTGAGGACCCAGTCTCGTGGCGGCAGAAGTCCGCTGTTCAATTTTGTCTCTTCATGGCAGGCTTTTAAGCGTTCATAGACGCGTACGTAGAAACAGGGCTTCCGGCCCGGGTACACCTCGCACCATCCGTTTCTGCTCCCTCCGCACGGTCCGTTCAGCATATACTTGGCGCACCCTGCCTGGGGGCAGAGAAAGGCGAGTTCGGAAAGGACGCAGTCGCCGCAGTTCCGGCAGGAGAAGAGGAGAAACTTGACCACATGTTCATATTGTGCGAACCCATTTGCGAGCCTCGTTTTTTCAAGGGCAAGGCAGGTTTTTTTTGCCGGGCTGAAGAGGGGGCTGTTTTTGCTGAAGAGCAGGGTATGCATCATTCGTGCAAAGAGAAAAGAAAGTTGTTTCGAATGTGGTTTGCTGCGCTTTGATGGCGTTTCTCTGTTCAGACCCGTCTGATTGTCCTTTTCATACAGGTAAAAACGCTTTTCCGGCCAGTATGACATTTTCGGGATAAAATCCCGCCATTCTTTTTCAGAGCGGTCCGCCTCACTTATGACAGAGGCGATATCTTTATATGTCAGTCCAGGCCCTCCGATATGGGCGCCTGCATAGCCAAGGCCTTTCAGGATGGTGAGGAGTCTGGAAGCACGTTTGAGACGGGCCTTTTTCCCTCCATCCGCGGATTGGGCCTCATCCCACATCTCTTCATACAGGGCATCGGTGATCACACAGCCTGGAATCATCCCCTTGTACATCAATTTGGCGACCGTCATATTTGGAATAAAGACATTTCCCAGCACTGGAACATGAATGTGGTTCTGCTTCATGAAGAGGAGCAGCTCGTGAAATTTTCTGGCGTCAAAACCGATCTGCGTAATGACATAGTCGGCGCCGTTCTCGACTTTACGCATGAGTTTCATGTACTGCATCATCAGTTCTGATTCGAGAAACTTGAAGGGGGAAAGGGCAACGCCTTTGTAAAAGGCTGTCGGTTGATATTTTTTTAAAGTAGGGGGGTGTGCGGTTCGATCTTTCGGGTCGCGGTTGAGGCGGGAGATAAGGTCCAAGGCCTGGATCGTGTCAAGGTCAAAAACCGGTTTCGGATGGCCCCGGTATCCTTTCTGGGGGTAGTCGCCGGCAATGACAAGCAGGTTTCGTAACCCTTCTCTGTCCCAGGCAAAGAGCTGACTCTCCATCTGATTGCGGTTCTTGTCCTTGCAGGAGAGATGAATAATGACGTCAAGGCCCAGTTTTTTGATTTCAATACCAAGAACTTCAGGGGAGAGCACCGGGTGTCCTCCGGCGTTTTCCGTGATGCTGACAGCAGTCAGCCTGTCGTCGGCAGCGGCATCTCTTGCCAGTGTGAGCGCTCGTTCATGCGCATCAGCACGTCCGCCTCGGCTCGGAACGAGTTCGTAGGTCAGGGTGAATTGGTCCGGTTCCTGTAAAGAGTTCTGAAACTTTTTCATGCGAGGTTTTCTCATCAGAAAGTGAGAGAAATGATCTCCTCGTTCATCTTTATGAGCCGTGAAACCAGTTTCTGAATGACCTTGTCCTTGATCTTTTCCCGAATTTCTATGGCCAGCCTGTTCAGCATTGCATTGTCGATCTTGAGGGTTATGACATCTTCTATGGCAGTGATATTCGTTGTTCTCGGCACCTCGGTGAGAAAGGACATCTCTCCGATGATATCTCCCGGGTTCAAGATCGTAATCGGTTTGTCCGGGTCATCAAGCGTGACCTCGACCGAGCCTGCGAGCAGAATAAAGAGAGCGGCGTCAAGTTCGCCCATGGTGATGATTTTTTCGTCATCCCTGAAAACGCAGAATTGGGCGTTATAAGAAAGAATGATCTTTTTTTCCTGATCGGTGAAATCTGAAAAGAAATCAAGTCGGTTCAGGATGTCCAGCATCTTTTTGATGTTCATGGTAACGACTCCTTCGTGGTAATCTCCTTATTTATTTTATCATTCTACGGTCGGGATTTGCTACTCCTTATTTCGCCGCAGGCGGCCTGAGGTTTTCCGCATGTGTTTCCTCTTTTTGAGACTGCGTTATGTTCCCGGTGTCGTATAGAATCTTTGTCGCTCCCACAACTCCTAAAGGAATACAGAGGAGTTGAAGAAAGGGTATGGCGAGGATCGAAAGCACTCCGGCGCCGAATCCGAACATCAGAAGTTTTGTG
>DAOVSZ010000234.1 GCA_030627725.1 Desulfobulbaceae bacterium | reverse complement strand
TGCCTAAGCACTTTTCACGTTGTCGGCATGTGTGCCGCGGGCGAGTGTGGCCTTCTGAAAGCACTGGCGCAAAGCAGTTTCTGTAGGTTTTTGATGGTGGAAGTCCATGACAATACGTAGTTTGTGTGTCCGTGGTTGGTTGCCTGGATTCTGACTCCTGGCTTCTGAATTCTTTTTCAAGTAACTTCTTTCCCGGAACATATCTATGTCCCCTTTTCTACGCCTGGCCGTCATTCTGGTTTTTTTCCTTGTGACGTATCAGTTTCCGCACGCTGCCGGTGCAGCGGATGAAGCAACGATAAACATCGGCATCCTGCCCTGCAGCGATGTTGTAAAGACATATGAAGAGTATCAGCCTCTGGCCCGGTATATCGCGAACACAACCGACCGCAATGTCAGGCTCCTGGTGCTTGAGAGTTATGGCGAGTTGGTCAATCTGCTGCAAAAGGGCGAGGTGCAGTTCGCCATTCACGGGCCCGGCAGTTACATCAGACTGGCGCCCTTTTATGACCAGCAATATCTTCTCAAGGCCCTTACCCCGGATGGTTCCGACACAAGTACCGGTCTGGTCATTACCCGGGCGGACAGCAACATATTCAGTCTGAACGATTTGCGGGGGAAAACCGTGGAATTCGGTCCGACAACCTCAGGCATCAAGTCGCTTGCTGCGGAATTGCTTTTTTACAGGGCCGGCATCAGCATTGAGAAGGACCTTGGAAGTCATGCTCACGGGGGATGCTGTGGCGATATTCTTCTGAATGTTTTTTTTAGGAAATTTGATGCCGGTGTGATCTGTATGCACGGATTTAATGAACTCAAGGATGAAGGATTTGACAGATCAAAGATCAGAATTATTGCGGAAACACCTCCCGTCTCAACCAATGTCTTTGCCGTTAACAGGAGCGTCTCTCCTGATCTTGCCGGATCCGTGACCGATTCCCTGCTGGCCCTTGACAAAAAGAACCCGGCCCACAAAAAAATACTGGATGCGGCTGGAACAGGCGGCTTTGCCAGGACCACGGACAGCCGTTATGATGAACTGCGCAAGGCAATCAAGCATATAGAGAGTATGCAATAAATTCTTTTTGACTGTGCTATGCTGAATTTCTCCTTACGTCTTCAGCTGACCATCCTGATCAGTGTTCTGATCACGGTGGCGGTGTCCGTTACCGGGTACCTCAACATGTCCAGGGAGGAAAAGGCACTGAAGGGTGAGTATCGCCTCCGCGGCATTGCCATTGCCGAGGCCCTTGCCGAACAGTGCAAGGCCGGTCTGATCGTTGACGACAAGCTTGCCCTGTATCGTCATCTCACCGCGATCGCGGCAAAAGAGGATGTCAGCTTTGGGCTAGTGCTTGATACTCAGGGCAGGGTAGTGATGCATAACTCCCTGAGGGAACTGAGCGCAACCCTCCCTGAACGGTTCTCACAGGCGCTTCTGGTCTCCGGCGCCACTCTTTGCAAAGAATATGAAGGTGAACATGGCCGTCCTGTCCATGACGTCATAGTACCGATTACGGCGGCGGGAACGCGACTCGGCACCCTGGTTATGGGCTACACGCATGACGGGATCGGCGATCGGATAGAAAAAGCCAAAAAACAGCTTCTTCTGATCGGTCTGGTTGCAATCATCGCCGGTATCGTGCTTGCCAATATCATCGCCTTTTATTTTTCAACTCCCTTGCGGAAACTGATCGACGCCACTGGCAAGATTGTCGGCGGTGACTACAACGTCCATGTCCCTGACAACAGGAAAGATGAGCTGGGCATGCTTGCCGCATCCTTTAACAGAATGGCCGAATACCTCAAGACCGCTGTTGTCTCGCAACAGTACCTCGATAACATCTTTAACAGCGCCGGTGATGCCATCAGGGTTGTCGGGATGGACCTGTCGGTAGTGAAGTGCAACCGGTCCTTTGAGGAGATGACCGGACTTTCCGGCGAAGAGGTTGTCGGCAGCAGCTGCTCGAAGCTGCTCGGCGGCTCCTTCTGCAGGGACGGCGCCTGTCTGTTGCAGAGGATCCGGGAGGGAGAGCAGCACGTCAGCAGTGAGTCCATGGCTTTTCTGCATGACGGCAGGAAGATCAGTGTCATTGTTTCAGCCACTCCCCTGATAGAAAACGGGAAGCTGATCGGTGTTATTGAGTCGATCCATGATATTAGCGACCGTGTCCAGGCCGAGGAGCAGAGGGAAAAACTCCATCTCCAGTTTCTGCAGGCGCAGAAGATGGAATCCGTCGGCAGACTGGCCGGCGGCGTGGCCCATGATTTCAATAATATTTTGTCGGTAATACTCGGGTACGGTGATCTGCTCTTGCAAGAATTGCCTAGCGATCATCCGGCAGCAGGAAGGGTAGCCTTTATCAAGAATGCGGCGTTGAAGGCCTCGACTCTGACCCGTCAGCTTCTTGCCTTAAGCCGCAAACAGATCCTTGCGACTGAGGTCATAAACCTGAACGGTCTGGTTGAGAACATGCTGAAGATGGTCAGCCGTTTGATAGGAGAGGACATCTCGCTTGCATTCATTCCGGGGAAAGGTCTCAAGAATATCAAGGCTGATCCTATGCAGATGGAACAGATCTTCATGAACCTTGCCGTCAATGCCCGTGATGCCATGCCTGGCGGAGGAAGGCTGACGATAGAGACAATAAATGTTGAAGGTGGCGAAGAAATCCTTGGTGATGGAGGAGAAGACTTACGCGCCGGCGCGTTTGTGCGGATTGTCGTCACCGACACCGGCATGGGCATGGATGAGACTGTCCAGAAAAATATTTTTGAGCCGTTTTTTACCACCAAGGACAGAGACAAAGGGACCGGCCTGGGGCTTTCCACCGTTTATGCCATTGTCAAACAGCACAACGGGCATATTACCCTGAAGAGCGAAGTGAACAAGGGGACGTCTTTTACTCTCTCCTTCCCTGTTGTCGAGGAAGAGGAGACCGGAATACTCTCTCAAGCGCCTGAAGAAATCCGGCATGGAACAGAACAGATACTGGTTGTGGATGACGAACAGATCGTCCGCCAGTTGCTCAAAGACGTTCTTTCGTCGTATGGCTACAGAATTTTAAGCGCAGAGAGCGGGGAGGAAGCGATCAGGGTAAGCGATGAGTTTCCCGGCGATATCGATCTTCTTGTCACCGATATCACCATGACCGGCATTACCGGCTGGGAACTGGCTGAAAGACTGACTGCATCCAGGAGCGGCCTGAAGGTTATTTTCATGTCCGGGTATATTGATAATATTGAGTTGCGGCAGCAAATGATGCGGGCCCATGATATATTTATTCAAAAGCCGCTGCTCTCCAACGACCTGCTGGGGAAGATAAGGGAAATCCTTGGGCCGGAAAAAGATGAAACTCATCCATCCTGAAAGTTCTTGAAGATTTTCCGCATCTTTTCAGCTCGTTGTACATAGGCATCAAGAACCATGGGGTCGAAATGGCCCGGCATGGTCATGATCCGTGCCTCTATCGGAATTGCTTCCTCGGTCAAGCTGATCCTTCCCTAAAAATGTGGACACTCGGTTAAGTCGTTGTTATGAAAACGACAGGAGAAAAATATGAGTGTTTAAAACAGAAGACAATTTTATGCAATCTCTGTTGAGCGGATCATAAACTCCGATGTTTCTAACTTAGGGTCTAACGTGCTGTAAAAGATGAAGATATCAACCAGGCTTTTTCTCTATATTTCCACATTAATCATTCTGACCTCTGTCGGACTGGGGTATATCTCTGTCCGTGATGAGCGCTCCCAGTTAATGGAGGGAGCGAGAGAGCAGGCCCGAACACTTGCAAGAACTTTAGCCGCAACTTTCAAGTATTACCATATGGGGGGCCAGCACCAGCGGATTGGAGAGTTAATTCATGCGGTAATGCCGCATGGTCAGGATTACAATAATATGCTGCTCAACATTTATGACCGCCAAGGCAAGCTCATGGATTTTTCATTTGAGCATGGAACAACCAAAATAGTCCCCCATAAGACCAAAGAACTTGGTGACATATTAGCGGGAAGCACTGAACAGCTCATCAAAGATGGCTCGCTTGAGTACTTTTCAGTGATAAGTCCGATAATAAACAGCGCCGGGGAACTTCAGGGCGCTGTGGAAGTTTTACTTTGCCTTGATAAGATTAACAAAAACCTGGCAGGGCTTGTTCGAAAATTTATTGCTTTCATTCTGCTCACAGCTTCTTTGCTCGGAATGCTCATATATTTTATCAGCCGCTGGAACATATCCATGCCCATCGCCAAACTGAAAGAGGCTTCAGAGAAATTGGGACATGGCGACCTTGGTTTGAGGATCGAAAAAAGTGGAGTGAGGGAGCTTGATGACTTGATCGAAGAATTTAACCGTATGGCCCAGAATATCGAACGGCAAAACTGTAAAAGGGAACATTTGTTTACTGAAAAAAATAATCACGAAAGAAGACTTCGCCACACAGACAAACTTGCTCCCATTGGTCAGCTGGCTAGTGGCCTGGCCCACGAAATCGGCACTCCCTTAAACGTCATCAGCGGTCGGGCTGAACATCTTTTGAACAAATTAGCGGAAGATCATCCCGGCGCGGAAAATTTAAAGAATATCATCCGTCAATCGGAGCGCATCACAAAAACTATGCGGCAGTTGCTGGCCTTTTCCAGAAAGCCGGCTGCACAATTCAATGAAGTTGATCTTGAAAAAATCATCCATGAGGCATTTTCACTGTGCCGGCTTCGACAGCGTAAAACACATCCTCAAATAAAAATTGAGCTGGATCTCTTCGAAAACACCTTGATGGCAGATGAGGATGGCATACGCCAACTCTTTGTAAACTTGATGCTTAACTCCTTCCATGCAGTGCAGGCTGGTCGAACAATACTGGTTCAAAGCACACGTGACAGACAAAACTCGAAAGAAATCATTATCACATATGAAGATAATGGACCCGGTATTTCGAGAGACAAAAAGGACAGGATTTTCGATCCTTTTTTTACAACAAAAGATGTAGGAGAAGGGACTGGACTTGGTTTATTCATGGTCGCAAATATCGTGCAAGAGCATCAGGGCCGCATAGAGCTTGATAATGATTTTGACCAAGGAGCAAAATTCATTATTCATTTTCCTCGAAACC
>DAOVSZ010000105.1 GCA_030627725.1 Desulfobulbaceae bacterium | reverse complement strand
GTGGAGCAACAAACGTGGCCTAAACTCCATCCCGTAACTGTTCAGCAGTGCTTCAGATGTGCACAAGCAGGCTGACGAGCTATAGTTGGCTATGCGAGAAGGCCTGATCGTGTGCAGATGGAGTGCTGCTGAACAGTTACTTAAGTTTTAATAATAACGCGATACCGTCAACCAAGCAACCTTTTCGCCTACAGTGATGCCTTCATTAGCTTATTATCTGCCCGTAGAGGCCAAGCCGCCGCGCCTGCAGGACAATACCGGCGACATCGACCGTCTGAGAAATTGTCTTACCGACCGGCTCGCCGGTATCGACCCTGTCGTTCCATTTGACCGGATCCGGCAGGTTGCCGAAGGTTTCCGTGGTTCCGGCTTCAAAGGCGCTGTCGTGATCAACGACATGCCGAACCGACCGGAACTCGTTGATTTTCTTCCCGCACCTCCGCGGGTTCTTCCAGGTCTGGCCCTTGATCTCGGCACCACTCACCTTGAAGCCGGCCTGGTCGATCTTATGACTGGAAAAACCCTGGCCGAGGCGAACGAGGTCAATTCGCAGATCGAATTCGGAGCGGATATCCTCTCGAGGATTCACTTTGCCGGTCGGGGCAGCGGCCTAGATTCTCTGCACAACGCAATCATTGACAGCGTCAACATGATCGCAACGAGGCTTGCCGACCAGGCCGGTCTAGCGCCTCAAGAAATCCGGGCACTTACAGTCTCCGGCAACACCACCATGATCCACCTCTTTCTTGGTCTTGACCCCTATCACCTCTGTCGCGAGCCATACATCCCCCTGGTCAACGCCCCGGATCCCTGCCGGGCAAAGGAACTTTCCCTTGTCCTGCATCCGGCAGCGCCGGTCTGGTGCCTGCCCAGCGTGGGCAGCTATTTCGGCGGCGACCTTATTGCCGGCATTCTTGCCACCGGTCTTGCCAACAGTCCTGATACCTGCATGCTGATCGACGTCGGCACCAATGCCGAGGTTGTTATCGGCAATAAGGAATGGCTGATCGCCTGTGCCGGCGCTGCCGGACCAGCACTTGAAGGAGGGGTGGCGAAAATGGGAATGCGGGCCGGCCCAGGGGCGATAGAACATGTCCGGATCGATCCTGATACAGGTAAATTGGATATCACAACGATCGGTAACGTCCGCCCCAGAGGATTATGCGGCTCCGGGATCATCGATCTGGCCGCAGAACTCTATCTTGCACGCATTATAGACATTCGTGGAAAATTCAAGCCGGAGACCGGCCAGGGAAGGCTGATCAAAAAAAGTGACGGCTATGCCTATGTGATAGCAAACGGGGACATGACCGCTGACAACGAACCGGTTGTCTTCGGCCAGGTAGACCTTGATGCCGTGATGCGATCAAAGGCAGCCATGTTTTCAATCCTGACCACGCTCGTCAACCAGGTCGGACTTTCTTTTGAAGACCTGCATCAGATCTTCGTTGCCGGCGCATTCGGTCGTCACATTGACCCGAGACAGGCCATTGTCCTCGGCATGCTGCCCGATCTTCCGCTGAAAACCTATGTCCCGGTCGGGAACACCTCTCTTTCCGGGGCACGTGCAGTCCTGCTCAAAAGAGATGCCCGACAGGAGAGCATGGAGATAGTCAACCGGACCACCTACATCGAACTCAACGTCAACCAGGAGTTCATGAACCGCTTTTCCGGCTCAAAATTCATCCCACACACCGACCATACCCTCTTTCCATCAGTGCCGTTTTTTAATGATGCGTAAAATTAGCTCAGGTGAGCTTGCATCTATAAAGCCAAATATGGTAGGCTGAATCTGTTCCGCGTCAATCGAATGGTTTGGCTTACGATTTTTTTATGACAACCAGGGATACAATTTGAAGAAAGAAAACAAAATCAGTGTCAGCCGAAGACGCCAAAAAAAACCTAAAAAAACGGCCAAGGAACGTCTGCGGGAATTCTGGGACCTCTTTGAAAAAGATGACACCGTGCTGGTTGTGATCAACGCAGACCCTGATGCGCTCGCGAGCGCCCAGGCTGTCAAAAGACTGCTCCGCTACCGGGTCAAAAACGTTACCATAGGCTATCCGAACGAAATCAGGCGACTCAACAACCTGGCGATGGTCGAACTCCTCAAAATCCAGGCTGAACGACTGCAGAACCTGAAACCGAAGGACTATACAAAGAGGGTCATGCTCGACTCCCAGCCAACCCATCTTCCCTGTTTCGAATCCATCGAATTCGACGCTGTCATCGATCACCATCCCGCCACAACAGGGTGGATTGCCGAATATGTCGATATAAGAAAAGATTACGGCGCAACCGCCTCCATGATGGTCGAGTATTTAAGAGCTGCCGACTTCAAACCCTCTGTCGCGCTTGCCACCGCTCTCTTCTACGCTATCAAGGTCGATACAAAAAATTTTGAAAAACAGGCCAACCTGGCCGACGCAATATCCTTCCGCTACCTCTTTAACATCGCCAATCAAAATCTTGTACGAAAGATCGAACTGGCAAACCTTCGGTTATCCGAACTGAATTATTTCAAGATCGCCCTTTCCGAGATGCAGGTCAGCAAACGCCGACTCTACGTTCATGTCGGGAGGGTCAGGACACCCGATGTGCTGGTGATCATCGCTGATTTCCTGAACCAGGTCCACATGATCTCCTGGGTCATGGTTTCCGGTATCCATGGCGAACGTCTCGTCGTCATCTTCAGATGCGACGGCTATAAAAAAAATGCAGGCAAACTGGCTGAAAGAATCTTCGGGGCAAACGGATCCGCAGGCGGTCACCGGGAATCCGCCAGGGCGGAAGTACCGCTCAAGAACCTGGAAATTGAGGAAAAAGATTTTACCACCCAGACCCTGAAAAAACTGGCGACAAAATATCTTTAAGGCAACTGAATGGGGCGTACGACTCCATGCAGTCATGTTTCCGAGTAACTGTTCAGCAGCACTCCATCTGCACACGATCAGGCCTTCTCGCATAGCTAACTATAGCTTGTCCAGCCTGCTGGAGTTTATGCCCGGATGGGTACACATCTGAAGCACTGTTGAACAGTTACAGGATGGAGTTTAGGCCACGTTTGTTGCTCCATCTGAATAGTTACATTTCCGATTCTGTAAGCGATTACAGGAGGTTAAATAGGCCATCCATGAAATCCAAAACACTCGCAATGATTCTGGCCGGTGGACGCGTTGACGAACTGAATGTCCTGACCGCATATCGACCGAAATCAACCGTTCCTTTTGGCGGCCTCTACAGGGTTGTCGATTTTCCTTTAAGCAATCTCATGCACTCCGGCCTGGAACAGGTCGCTATCCTGAGCCAATATCGGAGCTATTCCCTGATCAACCATATCGGCATAGGCGCCGGCTGGGACATGATCGGCAGGCATCGCGGCATTTCGATCCTGCCTCCATTTCAAGGGTCCTCCACATCCAGCTGGTACAAAGGGTCGGCAGACGCCCTTTATCAGAATCTCGACTTTATCAAGTATCATGACCCTGAAGAGGTCCTCATTTTGTCCGGTGATCATATCTACCAGATGGACTATCGAGAAGTGATCGAATATCACCGACAAAAAGAAGCAGATATGACAATGGCGTGTCTTTCGGTCCCGCTTTCCGGGGCGCACCGCTTCGGCGTTGCCGACATTGATGATGAGGACGGCGGCGTGGGCGGGCGAATCTTACGCTATGAGGAGAAACCGGAAAAACCGGAATTCGGCTGGGCATCTCTCACCGTGTATTGCTTTAAACCACGTGCACTCTACAGACAGCTGGAGATAAATGCAAAAGAGGATGATTCCTTTGAGTTCGGCAGGGACATCATCCCCCGTATGGTGAACGAACAATTGCGGATGTACGGGTTCAAATTCTCCGGCTACTGGGGATATACCCGCACCATAGATGAGTACTGGCAGACCAGCATGGACCTCTTGGGGCCGGACCCGAAAATCCGCCTCAATGAATGGGGGATACGGACGAACCTGGAACACCGGGGCATCCGTGACTGCCAGCCCCTGAAGGTCTCAAAGAACGGCTCTGTCTTGAACAGCCTCGTCTATAACGGCTGCAAAATCGAAGGAGAGGTAACAAATTCAATCCTGTTCCCTGGTGTGCATATCAAAAAAGGCGCGATGGTGAAAAACTCGGTCCTCTTCTTTGACAATGTTGTAGGCGAAAATGCACGGCTCAACAAGGTAATAAGCGACGTCAATACTACCATCGGCGACGGAGCAAGGATTGGAGACGAAAAAAAAGAAAGATCCGGCAGGGTAACGGTCCTCGGCTGGAATAATCATGTTCCGGAGAATACGGTCATCGGCGACGGATGCACCCTGTATCCCGAATTAAAACCGAAAAACGTCCCCAGTGTTGTCAAATCAGGAGGCATTGTCCGATGACAAATACAAATATGGTATTGGCCCTTCTGCTTGCCGGCGGAGTGGGCAGCCGCTTGAATATTCTTGTACAGACCCGTGCCAAACCAGCGGTCCGTTTTGGAGGACTCTACCGTATAATCGACTTCACCCTCAGCAATGTGATGAATTCAGGCCTGACCAACGTCGGCGTGATGACCCAGTATAAACCCCTGTCGCTCATGCGCCACATCGGTTCGGGCGAGGCCTGGGACTTTACCGGCCGGACCCGGGGCGTGAAGATCCTGCCGCCGAGCACCGGAGCAAAAGACTCAGACTGGTACAAAGGTACCGCTGATGCGGTCCGCCAAAATATCGATTTTATCAAGGCCCACCCCTCGCAGGAGGTGGTGATTCTGTCCGGGGACCATATTTACAACATGGATTTTGATGCCATGATCCATTTTCACCGGCATAAAAATGCCGACGTGACCATTGCCATGATGGTCGTCCCCAAAGAACAGATCCATCAATTCGGAGCCGGCATCACGGACAGAGACGGACGCATTATCGAATGGGAGGAGAAGCCCAAGAAACCACGGACAAATCTTGCCTCAATGGGCATATACGTTTTTAACACGAAATATCTGTTGAAAATTCTTTCCGAAAACAAAAAAGAGGTGGACTTCGGGATGAATATTCTTCCCAAAGCGATTGCGAGAGATAACGTGTTTGCCTATCCCTTTTACGGCTACTGGCGTGATGTCGGCACCATCCAGGCATACTGGGAAGCCAACATGGACATCATCCGGGAAGACTCGGGCATCTCCCCGCAGGAATGGGGCATCCGTCCTAATCCTGCTGCAGACGGCCTGCCTGCAGACCGATGTCCTGCAAATTTTTCTCCAAACTGCGAGGTTCGAGGATCAATGATCTCAGCAGGCTGCAGCATTGAGGGCACCGTGATCAACTCGGTCCTCTCGCCTGGAGTCAAAGTCGCCGAAAATGCGGTAGTTAAAGATTCCATCCTCTCCGACGACTGCATAATACGTGAAGGAGCCACAATCGACCTTGCCATCCTTGACAAGCGTGTCACTGTTGAGCCAGGCGCTGTTGTCGGCATCGGCGATGACAAAGACACGCCCAACTCTCAGTATCCCAAACATCTCTACACAGGCATTTCTCTCATCGGCAAGGGAGCCGTGATCCCGGGAAAAACAACTCTCGGCAGAAACTGCATCGTCCATCCCTGGAAGAAGGCCGCTGATTTTCCTGGTCAACATATTAAAACCGGAGAGACGGTTTAGAATCTCTCTTCTCTCTCCGAACAGACGGAGCCTTTGCGAATGCTGAAACAAACAGATATCCCCCCTGGCTCACGAGGGAGTACTTAAATGCCTGTCTGGCCGTACAGATATCAGATAAGCCTCAAACACCGCCTGCGGCGATCTGTCTACGAAGTTTTCCGCGACCAGCTGGACGGATACCTGTTTACCCATGCTCTTATAAATTCCTACAAAAACTTCGTAAGCGCAGGAGAACCCTATCCCTTTGTTCAGAAAAGAGAGCTCAAGCCCAGGGCCAGGATCACCGAACAGGAGTATATAAACCAGAACCACTTTCTCGTTCTTTTCTGCGAAGGGACAATCCCGAACCACTACAAGAAATATATCCGCTTCTTTGACCACAACAAGGTGACAAAAGATGCGATCAACGAGCTTATCCATATCCAACTCCATAAAAAATACACCAAAAACCTCCGCCACTTCGACAACCCCGACTTCAGCAAACTGATGCTGGACCTGACGCCGGTCGACTACGCCCTGCTCATTCAGCAGGACCCATCGATCAAACGGCAAAACCGCTACGTCATGACCCATTTCCATGTCCGCGTTGACTGGCCGATTGACGATGCCACCGAGGAGATGTCTCAACAGCTGAGATACATCTCCAAGGAGCTCTACGAAAGGGGCGAAAAATATGCCCAGCACCTGCACCATAAACTGTTTGAGAATTACGGCTATCATCACTCTTCCGGCGGTCGCCGGACTGCGGCAGTGGTTGCGTCCCAGTTTCTCAAAAAAATGGATTTTATCTCCACGGTCTATGTGGCAAGTTCGGAATCACGGACCCTGGCCAGGATAAGTGAGCGCGGTGTGAGCAAATATGTCCTTGTCAAACTGCCCATCGTTGATATCTTTCAACTTGCAGAGGAGAACCACATTTCCTTTGACAAATTTGCCGAATGCTTCCTGATCGACTTCAACGACGATTACGGCGTCGGAATACTGCAGGTAGTTTACAGTAATACCATGTCCTCAAAACCACCGGAGGACGGCAAGTTGCGCAAACTACGCCCGGATTATCAATGGCTGACTGTCAGCGATCAGCTTCTTCTGCCGATAATCGACTGTCAGGACACCTATCCCATCCCCTATAGCACGGTTTACACGAGCGACTGAACGTAAACGTTCAGAAGCACCGCATCCGCTCATTCGCTGTGCTCACCAGCTGCACGCGATCAGGCTGGTTCACATAGGACAACTATAACAGCGAAGCGGTGTCATCTCCAGCCTGGCTAGCGCACATCTACGGCACTTCTGAACGTTTACGGAGAACTGAACAACTAGTAAGTTACGACTGAACATCGCCACCCTCTTGACCACATTCACATTTTTTCCTTTAATTTCACAAAGTTATCTATTCACAAAAAACCTGCATTCGCTCATTTTTATGCCTCTTTAACGAGCGGTATTCCAGGACAGTTGACGGAAAATTCAAGTAACTAGCTAATATACCGATATAATAAGTAGACACAACAAATAACAAAAAAAATCAGAATGATCAGAAAGGAGGTGCGTAATGGAAATTTTTGTCAAAAAAACCCAGACGACGACGCAAAAAAGAAAGGAGCGGCCAGCCAAGAAGGTGACAGCGAAGAAGTCCAAAGAGCGTCGGCAGGCAACCCAGGACCGCAGACACGGCGCGAACCAGGGGGTAATCGTATCGCTGTCGACCAGAAAAGAGAAACGGTTAACCCGGGAACGCCGCAGACTTGCTTCGCTCGAACTCCTTCCAATGAAAAAAGAAAAAAAACAGGAAAAACCTCAAGGTTCATCGTCACTTCTCGACGCCATAGCCTGATCCGGCTGATGGCGGGGGTGAAGTGCAATATTTATTGCCGGTCAACAACAAGTGTTGCACCCCCGTATACCAGCCCTTGCCTTTCTGTCAGACCATTTACCCACCTTGAAAAAAGAGCTACGCGTATCGATTGCACGAGTTATTTTTTCTTGACGACTTATCCCGACAGCAGAAAAATCGCCAGCAGGGCACAAGCAACCCCGATGTACTGCCTTACAGAGATTGGTTCATGAAGAATTATTCCTGCCAGCATCAGAGTGATGATCGGGTACAGGGCTGTCATGCATACTGTGACTGAGACCTTTCCACGGGTCAGGGCATAGAAAAAAAAGAGGGTGCCCATGATACCGGTCACGCCGGTAAAAAAAGCGGCGGTAAAGCCTTTTGGAGTATACTGCGGCTTGAAGCCAATCCAGGCAAGGGCGATCAGCCCGACCAGCAGCCCCCCTGCAATTTCATAGACCAGGGCGCTCACCGGATTGATGTGGGTCACGGCAATTTTCGGCAGAAATCCCCAGAAACCATAGAGGACAAGGGCTAGTAAGGCGGCGACGAGCCAGCTTTCCATTTTCGTCACTCCTTATATACGAAAATAATTTCACCACAGAGAACACGGAGATCTTTTTTTCTGTAACTGCTCAACCCAAAAGGCAACATGATCACTCACAAAGAAAAAAATCTCGGTAACTATTCAGCGTGATTACCGCAACCCGGCAACAAAAGGCCCCACTGCTGCCGCGCCTTCCGCATCCACCAGCTGGATGGTTCTGGTGCCGATGACTG
>DAOVSZ010000072.1 GCA_030627725.1 Desulfobulbaceae bacterium | reverse complement strand
TATTGATATGGAGGTCATTGCCAGGGAAAAACTCAAGAAGAATTATGACAGTTATTTTGCCAGAAAATCGGACCTGAAGCAGGAAGAATTCTATAACCGTTATTTTGATGCCTTTGCAAAGGCGCATGACCCTCATTCCTCTTATCTTGCGCCTACCCGTAAGGAGGACTTTGATATCCATATGCGAGGTTCGCTTGAGGGGATCGGTGCGAGGCTTATTGAAAAAGACGGCTATATCAAGGTGTTGAGTGTTATGCCCGGCGGCGCTGCTTACAGACAGGGAGAGCTTGAGGCTGAAGATGTCATCGTGGCAGTTGCTGAGGGTGAAGAAGAGTTTGTCGAGATAACCGACATGTCGATTCGTGAGGCGGTGAGTCTGATTCGGGGGAAAAAGGGAAGCCGCGTCAGGCTGGACGTAAAAAAATCGGATGGCAAGCGTATGATTATTTCGATTATCCGTGATGTGGTCCAGATCGAAGAGACCTTTGTCAAGTGGACAACCCTGAAGCGGGCAGGAACAGACGGGCTTTTCGGCTATATCATGATACCGTCTTTTTACCGTGATTTTAAGACAAACGGGAATGGAGAAAAAACACGTAATTCAACGGATGACGTCCGGGCTGCATTGGAAGAGTTGCAGGCAAAGAATATCGGCGGACTCATCCTTGACCTTCGAAATAATGGCGGAGGCGCCCTGATTGACGCCATAACCATAGCCGGGCTGTTTATTGAGAAGGGTCCTGTTGTGCAGATAAAGGATGGAGAGGGCAAGATCAAAGTGAGGTCGGATAATGATCCTGAAATTGTCTATTCGGGGCCGATGGTGATTCTGGTCAACAGACTGAGCGCTTCAGCGTCCGAGATACTTGCCGGTGCGATGCAGGATTATCGCCGGGCTGTGATTGTCGGAGGAGGACACACGCATGGCAAGGGCACGGTCCAGTCCATGATTGACCTGGACCGCTACATGTTCTATCCAAATATGCTTCAGTATAAACCCTTGGGCGCTGTCAAGGTGACGGTCCAGAAATTTTACAGGATCAGTGGCGGGTCGACTCAGTCCCGTGGTGTAGTACCGGACATTATCCTCCCTGATCGGTTGGGACATGTCGACTATGGGGAACAGTATGTAGAAAACGCCCTGCCATGGGACACTGTAAAACCTACGAGATATTCACAGGTAAAGAGCTGGCCGGAAGATATCTCCCGGCTCAAAATATTAAGTGGTAAACGTGTTCAGAGTGACAGTGATTTTGCTGATATCCTCGCGGAAATCGATAAGGCTGAGGAAAGGCGGAAGCAGACAAAAATATCCTTAAATATTGAAGAAGAAAAAAAGAATCGGGAAGAAGAGAAAAGTTACCGGGAGAAATTCAAGTCAAAATATGCTGACAGCAATAATCACACCAGCAAGAAGAACGGCAAAAAGGTAGCGCTTACCAAGGAGGAGCTCTACGATCTCTGGATTCAGGATGTCCTGATCGATCCCTATGTGAAAGAGGCCAAGTCCGTTTTGAAGGACATGATATCATCCTGACCGACAATTTTCTGATGAAATGGTAACTATTCAGCAGCACTCCATCCGCTTCTCCATGCGGAGTTGAGCTGCACACGATCAGGCCTTCTCGCATAGCCAACTATCGGAGTCTTCGCTCTGCTCCGCTTACCTGCTCGTCAGCCTGCTTGTGCACATCTGAAGCACTGCTGAACAGTTACAGTATGGTGTTTAGACCACGTATTCAATTCTACGCTGAATAGTTACATGAAATGAAAGGTAAAAAAAAGAATCAAGGTATCGTGTATGTCAGCCGGTTTGAGTCATGGCGGCAGAGCGTGGAAGGCCTCCTTGCCAAAGCGGACCTTGCCGGACAACTGGCAGACCGGAATCTGATACTTGTAAAGCCCAACCTTGTCGAGGCCCTGGATCCCCCCATAACCACACCGGTCCTGCTTGTTGAAACTCTTGTTGCATGTCTTGCAGACATTGCGCCGCATGCTGAGATTATTGTCGGCGAAGGGTGCGGCTCCCTGAACTATGACACCTTTCATTCTTTTGAGTTTTTGGGATATTCCGAGATGGCCGTAAGAAAGAAGGTGCGGCTGGTCGATCTTAACGAGGCCGAACTTGTCAGGAATGCCAAGAAGGAGTGTCGAAGATGGCCTGAGATGTATCTGCCGAAAATTGCCTTTGATGCGTATCTGATCTCGGTCCCGGTATTGAAGGCGCATTCACTGGCAGGGGTCACCCTTACCATGAAAAATATGATGGGGCTTGCCCCACCGTCTCATTACCAGCGCGGCGGTCATTGGAAAAAGGCCTCGTTTCATGATGATATGCAGGAGGCGGTCTATGATCTGAACCGTTACCGGACACCAGATTTTACCCTTCTTGATGCGACAATCGGCATGCAGGAAGCGCATCTCTGGGGACCGACCTGCGACCCGCCGCCAAACTGTCTGCTGGCTGGTTATGATCCGGTTGCAATAGATGCGTACGGCGCCGGCCTTCTGAAGAGAGACTGGCGACGTATAGGTCATATACGAATGGCGGACAAGGAACTGGGAATCGCTGAGCCCCTTGAGGTGGTGGTGGTGGAGTAGAGGGAGTTCCTTATGTTTTTCTTGAAAGACCGATTTCCTGCATTATCTGGGTTGCGGTCTCTTCAATGGATTTACCTTCCGTGTTAACCACCGGAATCTTGTTTTTTAAAAAGATGTTTTTTGCCTGATCAAGTTCTTCAAGGCAGGTGACCAGTTTGGCATAGTTGCTTGCCGCATATCTTTTCTCCCGCACCTTTCGAAGCATTTCCGGTGAAGTCGTGAGTCCTACCGTACGGTTGATATTGCGTTTGATCGCCTCCGGGAGACTGTATTGGGTAAGAAACTCGATGGTCAGGGGAAAATTCGCCGCTTTGAGCCCCATCTGTGTCGCGAGGTAGACGCTTGCCGGGGTCTTGCCTGATCGAGAGACGCCTACCAGGATAACATCGGCATCGTCCAGTTCGTCTATCTTTGTTCCATCATCGTGTTCAAGCGTATAGTGAATTGCCTCGACCCGTTTTGAAATTGAAACGTTGTCGGTGTGGCGGTAAAAACCCGGGAGCCGTAGAGGTTGCACCTCCAGGGACCTTTCAAGTCTATCAAGGAAGGCAACATACATATCGAAGAGTTCAACTTCAGGGGTGTCAAAGACCTTCAGGACCTCCGGCAGCATGATCGTGCTGAAGATGATCGGTGATCTGCCGCCGGAGTTCTTAAGAATATACTTCAGGGTTGCCCTTGCCTCCTTGACCGATCTGATGAATGGGAACTGTTCTTCATGAAAATGTATTTCAGGGAACTGACAGAGGAGAGACTGGCCAAGGTTTGTTGAAAGAATGCCTGTGCTGTCTGAGACGTAGTATATATCCTTTGAATTCCACATAAGGACATGATACCGGTGAACGCTGGAAATGTAAAACCAAAAGCTGATGAATAAGGAGGGAGGTTGACAGACGGCGCTTCCCTGCGCCGCATAACAAGACAGTACTGTCTGTTATGCTTCCATCAACCAGTTTCTGAATTCTTTCTGGAAGTCGTTTTCGAACAATTTTTTCTTTAACCCGTAAGCTGCCGGAGAGGGTTCCTCTGCCTCCAGACCTTCAAAGGATCTTCTGACCAGAGAGGTCATAAAGGGACTGAGTCGCGAGTGTTTTGCAACCGTTTCCCGAATATGATATATCATCTGTTTCCCCAGGTTTTCATTCAGGTCCGGCTCTCTTGAATCGTTATTAACAAGAGAAACATCACCTTCTTCTTGGGCGCTGTCGAGAAATTCTTTTATCTGTTCCCACTGGGCGCGCAGCATGTCAGAGTATTTCAGATCATTCGAACGTTCTGCGGTAAGCAGTTCTTTGACCTCTGCAAATCGGTCGTGGGTTGCGTTCTCAATGGCGGCAGGCATGGGATTGTAGTTGTAACTGGTCATTTGTGATGAGACGGCAACAGAGGAACGGAAGGTTGCCTGGAGAGTGGAAAGTGATCCCATGTCTCCGATCTCCATTGCCCCGGCAAGGGCCTCGTCCATGTCGCCTTCGAAGAATGAAGACGCGATGGAGTTTAAATGACCCATCAGGTTCCGTATGTCGGCAAGTTCTTCTTCGTTGAGATCACCCTGGATGCTCAGCATGGAGAAGTTTTGTTCCAGGCTGGCGGCAGTAAAGCTCTGAAGGTATCCGTCCTGCGTGACCGACATCTCTCCTGACACTTCTTGAGCAAGTGAATAGGCGGCGGAAAATGTGACGACATCTCCTTCATCCGTGGTGATCGTAATATGCGAATTACTTGTTTTTGCCGTAGCCTGTTGATATGATTCAAATGACTTCTGCTGCGCCGGATGCTGAAATGTATGCAGTTGAGGGGTGAAATACTGCAGGGGCTCTATCGAATGAGACATGGGAATACCTCCCTGTTTCTATTTTTCCTGGGCTTGTCGAAATGTCAACAGAAGCGGTCTGTTTTTTTGAAAGTGGAGGCTGAAAAGGTTCCTCGCTGATACGAATTATATCGGTCATCAGGAAAAAAACTTAAATAGATCTATGAAGATATTTTCCGACACATATCACGCAACAGTCGCTATTACCGGCGGCATCTGTTCCGGGAAGAGTTCTGTTGCCGTATTCCTAGAACGAAGATTCTGTGTAAATATTATTGACGCGGACAGCGTCTGCAGAGATCTTTTGCAGCAGGGGAGGGAGGGCTATGCCGGGTTTGTTGAAATCTTTGGACAGGCATATCTTAATGCCGATGGCGATATTGACCGGCAGTTGTTGCGAAAGGCCCTTTTTCATGATGATCAGTTGCGGCGCCGCATAAATCAGTTGCTCCATCCCCTGGCAAGGAACCAGATCCATGACATGATCAAGCGCATGCATGGATCTTCGAAAGATTCGCGGGTTCTTGTAGAGGTGCCGTTGCTGTATGAGGCGGAATGGGAAAGTGATTTTGACACCGTTGTCGTCGTCTATGCAGCACGAGATGAGGTCGTGCGCCGCCTGATGGAGCGGGATGCGACATCAGCCGAAGAGGCCCTTAAGGTCTTGGAAGCGCAATGGTCTTTAACGCAAAAAGCGGTACGGGCCGATTATACAATTGATAATTCCGGAAGCTGGCCTGATACCTGCCTGCAGATCTTGCGTCTTGGCAGGATATTGTGGAGTGATGGTGTGGAAAAAACATAACTGATCATAGGTTGAAGCTGCCAATTGACGACCTAACTCCTGACCTGTAATGCCAATTGACGATCTAACGCCTGATCTGTAAGCGATTACAGGTGCCGGAGATAGCCGCAAGCAGGGCGATCGACTATACTTGGGTATGTTGGGCGCCCTGATCGTGGCTAGATTCGGTGCCTGTGATCGCTTACAGGAAAAAACTCTTGACACTGAGGAAGAAACAAAGATATATTAAATTATCAAAATCGAAATACTCAACTTCTTGCATTCTATCGATTTATATCCCCCCTTTTCGGAAGGTCATTTATATCCAGAACGTATCTTAATTGTTCTAACTTCTTAAATATATTATTCATATTTTTACTTATTATAGCGATACTAATCCAGATATATGCCATGAATGAAAACAATTAATTGATTTAATTGTTTTACCTTCTTTTTTCCCATTTCACAGAACCCTATTTGAATATTTGAATGAATTCCTCGTGCAATTTCTTGTGTGTTATCGAGTTGATTCTTACCATAAAAAAATAATGGCGTACCAAGTCTATCCGAAGGAGATATGCTGTAGATGAATATCAATGATTTAAAATTAAGGAAGATCCATGAACTGACCAAGCTGGCGAAAAAATATAAGGTCGAGGGATACAGTGGTCTCAGGCGCCAGGAACTTATCTTTGCAATTCTTCAGGCCCATGCGGCGCATGAGGAAAAAAACGGGGTCAATAGGGGCAGCGGTGTTCTTGAAATTCTTCCCGACGGTTTTGGATTCCTGCGTGCTCCTGATTATAATTATCTTCCTGGTCCGGATGATATTTATGTCTCTCCTTCCCAGATTCGTCGCCTTAATCTCCGTACCGGAGATACAGTAGAAGGGCAGGTCCGGTCTCCAAAAGATAATGAACGTTATTTTGCCCTGTTAAAAGTTGACAGTGTTAATTTTGAGCCCCCTGAATCAAATAAAGACAAGACCCTTTTTACAAATCTCACCCCACTTCATCCGGATGAGCGGATCCATCTTGAACGTGCGGCCGACAACTACTCAATGCGGATTATGGATGTAACCTCTCCGATCGGCAAAGGACAGCGCGGGTTGATCGTTGCCCCGCCAAGGACCGGGAAGACCGTTCTGATTAAGGACATCGCCAACAGTATCACGAAAAATCATAAGGAAGTCATTCTGATCGTTCTTCTGATTGACGAACGTCCTGAAGAGGTCACCGACATGGCGCGAAGCGTCAATGCAGAGGTGATCAGTTCCACCTTTGATGAGCCGCCGCAACGACATATACAGGTTGCGGAGATGGTGATGGAGAAAGCAAAAAGGCTGGTTGAGCATAAAAATGACGTTGTTATATTGCTTGACAGTATTACCAGGCTGGCACGGGCATATAATACAGTAGTGCCGCCCAGCGGAAAGATCCTGTCCGGTGGTGTTGATGCCAATGCCCTGCATCGGCCCAAGCGTTTTTTCGGAGCTGCTAGAAATATTGAGGAAGGAGGAAGCCTCACAATTATAGCCTCCGCACTCATTGAGACCGGCAGCAGGATGGATGACGTTATCTTTGAAGAGTTCAAAGGGACCGGCAACATGGAGATTATTCTTGACAGGAAACTGGCTGACAGAAGGATATTCCCCGCTGCGGATATCAATCGGTCCGGGACGAGAAAGGAAGAGCTTCTCCTTGCTCCGGAAGAACTCAACCGGATGTGGATTCTGCGAAAACTCCTTTCATCTTTGAATCCTGCCGACGCTCTAGAGTTTCTGCTTGATAAAATGAAAGGAACAGCCTCAAACAGTGAGTTTTTTAATATGATGAATACTTGATAAGCTTGCAAAAAATCGTGTCTGTCAATCGTCGTGTCGCAGCTTAGACCGACAATACCTGATTCCATTCAGAGAAAAACTTTCATCTCTTGAAAAATCTCTTCTTATGGGATATATTACACTGTTTCAAGATGTGGCAGACTCGTAATCACGGATATGAATCCCGCCAAGGCGGGACGAGATAGTATATCCTCCGCTTTCAGCGGGATTGTTCGACTAAGCATTTCTTGAAAACGAAACGCAAGTCTCACGAATAGTGCCGGCTTGGCGACAATTATGATTTTTAATATGTTATCAGTTGGAGGTCTTATAATGAAAAGTGATATCCATCCTGAATATAACAGGATTGTGGCCACATGCGCCTGTGGGAACGGTGTTGAGTTGGGGACGGTCAATAAAGAGATCAAAGTGGAGATTTGTTCCGCCTGCCATCCTTTTTTTACCGGTAAGCAGAAACTTATTGATACTGCCGGCCGGGTTGAAAAGTTTATGAAGAAGTACGCCAAGACGTTAAATAAATAAATCGGATGTGCTCTGTCCGGCTTTGCTGGATCTATTTGTTTCACTTCACTGTGATACGGTTTGTAATTCTCTGCTACCCCTCACTCCCTTGAGGGGTAGTTCTTTTTTATGACTTTGACTTTAGCTTATCATGTTTGAGCAATTCGACAATCTTGAAGAGAAAAGACTCGAACTTGAGCAGAAACTCTCGGATCCCGGTGTGCTGGGCGACCATGGCCTGTACGCCAAGGTGGCCAGAGAGCATGCCCATGTCTCAAAGCTGCATGAGTTGTATGAGGAGTACAAAAGGGTCCAGAGCGGTCTCGTTGATAATCAGCAGCTTCTTAAAGAGGAAGAGGATGAGGAGATGCTGGAGCTGGCCAGGATAGAGGCCGAGGAGTTGACGGAAAAGGTTGCTGTGCTTGAAAACGAGCTGCGGCTCATGCTCCTTCCAAAAGATCCCAATGATGAAAAGAATACACTTCTTGAGATTCGTGCCGGAACCGGTGGAGATGAAGCTGCGCTTTTTGTCGGCGATCTTTTCAAAATGTACAGCAGGTATGCTGAGCTTCAGGGATGGAAGGTCGAGGTGATGAGCAGCAACCCGATCGGGATCGGTGGCTTCAAAGAGATCATTGGCCTGATCAAGGGCGAACAGGTCTACAGCAAACTGAAATATGAGTCAGGCGTCCACAGGGTCCAGCGGGTGCCTGTAACAGAAACGCAAGGCAGAATCCATACCTCTGCCGTCACTGTTGCGGTGATTCCCGAGGCTGAAGATGTGGAGGTAAACCTTGATCCGAACGAGTACCGCGTTGATGTTTTCCGTTCTTCCGGTCCAGGCGGCCAGAGTGTCAACACAACCGACTCCGCTATTCGTATCACGCATCTGCCGACCGGATTGATCGTCACCTGTCAGGATGAGAAATCCCAGCATAAGAATAAGGCAAAGGCCTTAAAAGTCCTTCGTTCCAGGCTGCTCGACAAGATGGAGCAGGAGCAGCATGACAAGATTTCCGCCGACCGGAAGAGTCAGGTCGGCTCTGGTGATAGAAGCGAGCGGATCCGGACATATAACTTTCCGCAGGGCAGGGTGTCCGATCATCGAATCAATCTGACCCTTTATAAATTGGATGCGATCCTTATGGGTAAACTTGACGAAGTCATCATGCCGATCATCACTCATTTTCAGGCGGAAGCGCTGAAAACGTTACAGTAGGTTTAACTCTCCAACCCATTCCCATGACGTAACTGGTCACTGGTGTGTCGACAACATGGCAGTCTACACCCCACTATTTTGTAAGCTATTGCAGGGGCCTCATATCCGCGAAAGAGGTCTGTGAGCTATAGCTTCTCCTATGCGAACAGGCTGATGACAAAGGAGATGAGGGCCCTGTGATGGCTTACCCATGACGGTTCATGATCTTGTAGAGAACGCTGTTACGCGTCTTGACGAAGCCGGTATTTCTGATGCCGCAATAGAGGCGGCAATGCTGCTCGGGCATCTTCTGGACTTCAGTCGGGCGCAGCTGGTACTTGCAGCGTATGACGAGCTTGGCAAAGAGACGGTTCGGGACTTTGAAGAGGCCCTTTTGCGTCGTCTTGGTCGTGAACCGCTGGCCTATATTATCGGTGAACAAGAATTCTGGTCCCTGCCTTTCAAGGTCACTCCTGATGTCCTTATCCCCAGGCCTGAAACCGAACTTTTGATTGAAACCACACTGCAGGAAATGAAAAAAGAGGGAACCGGGCTGCGTGGTCCGGTGCTTGATTTAGGAACAGGAAGCGGCGCGATCCCGATCGTCCTGGCCCTTGAACTGCCGGATGTCATGGTGTACAGTCTTGATCAGTCTTTTTCGGCCTTAAACGTTGCCTCCGGAAACGCCCGTTTTCACAATGTGCAGGACCGTGTCCGGTTCATATGTTCCGACTGGTTGCAAGGCATTTCCTGTAAGCGGATATTTTCCGTTGTTGTGACCAACCCACCCTATATTGCCGGAAGTGAACTCGCGCACTTGCAGCCTGAGGTTCGAGGATATGAACCGGTTTCCGCCCTTGACGGTGGAGAGAGGGGAATGGAGATGATTGAAAGAATTGCTCGGCAGGTCCCGCAGGCGCTCAAAAGAGGCGGTCTTTTTGTTATGGAGATCGGCGCCGACCAGGAGCAGTATGTCCTGGACCTTTTTGGATCAATACCTGAACTTGAATCTCTTGGAGTCCGGAAGGATTATGCCGGGCATCCACGGATCTTTCTGGCAAGAAGGAAATAGATATGGACAAGTTAGTTATAGAAGGCGGTCATCCGCTTCACGGTGAAATTTCGATCAGCGGCGCCAAAAATGCAGCCCTTCCGCTCATTGCAGCAACATTGTTGGCTCCGGGTGAATACCGGTTACGAAATGTTCCTGACCTTCGGGACACCAGAACGATACTGGTCCTTTTAGAGACCTTTGGCGTTACCTGGAAGAGGGATGAAGAGGATGCCTTACGGATAAATTCCGAAAATTTGACCGGCTGCGAGGCGTCATATGATCTTGTAAAGACAATGCGTGCGTCCGTGCTTGTCCTTGGCCCTCTTCTTGCC
>DAOVSZ010000061.1 GCA_030627725.1 Desulfobulbaceae bacterium | reverse complement strand
GATGAAATTGACAAAGCCGTTGCTGTCGGCTACATTCCCGTCACCCTTGGCAGCAGGGTACTGCGGGCAGAGACAGCATCTGTTGCGGGCATGGCGATCGTGCAGTACCTGTTGGGCAATCTTTCGTAAATATTCGGCATCAAGCCGAACATTTACATGTCTTTCTGCAAAAAATACTGCCTTTACAACACGTTATGTCAACTCAGAACATTGAGATATGGTAACTATTCAGGTGGTGCTGAATACTTGGCCTAAACACCACCCTGTAACTGTTCAGAAGTGCCCCAGATGTGCACAAGCAGGCTGGAGAACTATAGTTGTCCTATGTGAACCAGCCTGATCGTGTGCAGATGGGGTGCTGCTGAACAGTTACAAATTTTCTTTATTATCTTTTGGGTAAGCGGGGGAGCAGGCTATCCAGGATATATCTGATTCTCACGCCCATTATCAAAATCTTATTATCGCCGGTCTTGGTTCAGTCGGAACAGGCTTGTTGAGGCTTGGCCGAAAGGAACTCGGCGGTTTTGAACGGATATTGACCGTCGACCGTCGGCAGGTAGACCCTGTAGGGATGGGCGGAAGCCATATCCATCTGCAGGGAGACGTAAACGATACCCGCTTTCTCACCCACCTCCTCAGGAAGACCGACGGCAGGACCCTCTTTGTCAATGTCTGCTCTGATCTGGACAATGTCCGGCTGCGCAGGTTCCTTGCCGGCTACGATGTTGCCTACCTTGATTCTTGCGCCAGCGCCATCTCCGGCATGGATGAATACCGTTTCAGCAGGATGATGCCGCATACCATGTCATTGGTGGAAAGCGCTTATCCCCACTGGATTTGCTGGGGGATCAATCCGGGGTTGGTTGAAATCATTGCCAGAAAGATCATCCGGGATTTTCATGAACCGGACGGAATCTATGACGTATCCATATTTGAATACGACCAGCTTGTCAAGGCTGATAAGGGAAATGATACAATCGCCGTGGGCTGGTGTGTGGGAGCGCTTGTTGAAGAGGTGATGCTTTCACCGACTTTGCAGTTTGTGGCGGGAAGGCCGCAGGAAAAAAGGCGCACAGGCGCTGACAGGATCATCGCTGTCTGGGAAGAGGAGCCGATCGAGGCGCGGATCGTCGGCCACGAAGACATATGGAATCTGGGAAGATTGCCGAACGTAAACGATGCGCGATTCATCTATGCCCTGCAGCCCGAGGTCATGCGGGCGCTGGTCACAAATCCTGAGGGGGCGTCCGCGAGATTGAAGGTGATGGGCGAGAATGTCCCGCTTGCCGGTCTGGAGCGCGTCGCGGTCCAGGTGAAAAGTCGTGTTTCGGAAAAGATGCGGACCCTTGTCTGGGAGGTTGACCATGCGGAGATCTGGAAAAAATATAGGGTAAACGGGGTCCAGTTTCAGACCTGCAAATCGCTTTTGCTGGCGCTTGTGCTTTTGCAGCATACGCATTACGGCACACGGGCCGTGAACTGTTGTGGCTCGGATCTGCCGATAAAAGAAGAGGATTGGAACACTCTTTATGCTATCATGGACTCTCTGGGGATATTCTGGAAGGAGGGGGAGTATCTTGGTTTGCACACCAGAGAGTGGGAGTAAGAATCTATTATGAAAGAACGAAGAAAGAAAAAACGGTATAAGAACCAGTCTGGCGCCAGGGTTGTTTTCAACCCGAACCTCAGCCAGGCCTGCCAGCTTGTTGATATCAGCGAGGACGGCCTGGCCGTGCTTCTGGCTAACGAGGGCGATGTTGTGAGAAACGCATCTGAACTCGCCATATTGATGGATGAGAAGACGATCTGTATTGATAAAATTCCATTTACCATCAAGAATGACTTTGCCAAGGTCCTGAAGTCAATCCCTGGAAATGAGTATACCAAGAGGATAGGCGTACGGTTCGGAGAACTTACCGACACCCAGAGAATGCAGCTGGAACATTTTATCTGGATGAACAACTCCAGTGAGACATGAGGGGTGCAGACAAGATGCATCTCGTATGTCGTGACCGTTTGTCTCTTACATGAAGGATTGGTCACGAGTTTACGGTTTACAGTTGACGGTTTACGGTGAAAAAATCATCAAAAGCTACTGATCAATCGGCGGAAATCCGCCGTGTCACCTGGGCAGGCCTTATCGCCAATCTGGTTCTGGCCGGGGTGAAATTTGCCGCCGGATATTTTGGCAGAAGCCAGACTCTTCTTGCCGATGCGGTCCACAGTCTCTCCGACAGCACGACCGACATTGCGGTGATCGTCGGTTCCTACTACTGGTCCAGGCCGCCTGATGAATGTCACCCTTACGGGCACCGCAGGATAGAGACCCTGGTCACCATCTTTGTCGGGTTTGTTCTTCTAGCGGCCGGCGTCGGTATCGTCTGGCATGCGATCAGCACCCTGCAGGAGAGAGGAGATGCCCCGCCTGGACTGATAGCGCTTGTTGCTGCTGTTCTCTCGATCCTCTGCAAGGAGTGGCTTTACCGCTGGACCGCGGCAGTCGGAAAAAAGATCAGGAGTTCGGCCCTTACCGCCAATGCCTGGCATCACCGTTCAGATGCGTTAAGTTCAATCCCTGCCGTCTTTGCAGTGGGCGGCGCCTGGTTGTTTCCTTCCTGGTCCTTTCTCGATCAAGTCGGGGCGGTCATTGTCTCAATCTTTATCTTTCAAGCGGCCTTCAGGATAATCTGGCCCGGGACAAAGGAACTCATCGATGCCGGCGCCCCGGCTGAAATCCGGGCCAGGATCAGTCATGTCGCCCGTAGTATCGAGGGTGTCATGGACGTGCACGGGATCAGGACGCGGTATGTCAGCACCAGTCTGCAGGTTGATCTCCATGTTCTGGTTGACGGCGCCATTTCGGTCCGCGAAGGGCACGATATTGCGGACCTGGTCAGAGACGAGATATTAAGCCGTGACCTTGATGTTGTTGATGTAGTCGTGCATATCGAGCCGGACGACGGAACATGAGGAGCGGCTATAACTGGCCTATGTGAACCAGCCTGATCGTGTGCAGCTGGTGAGCTTAGCGAATGAGCGGATGGGGTGCTGCTGAATAGTTACTATTTTCTCTCACCCCTGAAGAGTACGGAGACCAGCCGCAATTCCCGGTCTCGAAACAGGACTATCATTTTCGTGAAAACGATGTATGAAAATCGACTGAGATTCAGGACCGTTACGGAATTAGCATCTGCATTAAAGAGATCAAGGGCTTTTTCCGCAAAAGTGTCGTATGAGACGCCATGGATGCCGACAAGAGGCAGCACCTCATCCCAGCGCGCCTTGATATCGCTCAGATCTTTATTGAATTTATCGTAGAAATGCTTATTCGCATAAATGCAGTGCATATTTTCATCAACCGCGACAATGGGCAGGATGGCAAGGTCGAACAGTTTTCTGCCGATGTCCTGGCCGTGAAGTTCATTGACGTCACGCAGGTCGATCACAATGTCTCCGTGTCCGGTCAGTTTGGCCATAATCTTCTGGTTTAATTCCAGGTCGCGGCTTTTACGGGCCAGGGCCCTCTTCAGACCCACTCTTTCATAGGCCTTGTCAACCGTAACCAGCAGATGTTCAATGTCCACGGGTTTACGCAGGAAATTGTCGGCCCCTTCCCGCATGGCATTGATGACCATCTCTTCATTGCCGACACCCGTGACCAGGATGACCGCAGTATCTCCAGGCGTTTTATTGATCTCTTCTAAGAGCTCAAGACCGCCCATCTTCGGCATCATGATATCGGTGACAACCACATCAATCCTCTGCTCCCGGAAGATGTTCAGTCCCTCTTCGCCGTCAGCGCCGATTAGGACATCGTACCCCTCTTTTCTCAGATAACGGGCCATGCTGTTTCTGGCATCCTCGTCATCATCAAGCAAGAGGACGGTTGGACGGGAGAATTCCTTTTTCAGTGCCCCGGATTTTTCCAGATACCGGTCCAGGGCGACCAGCAGATTCTCGAGATCAAGCGGCTTTTTGATATAGTCCAGGGCGTTTTCCCGCAGCACCTGGATGGCGGTATCATAATCACCATGTCCGGTCACGATAATCACCTCTGTTTGCGGAGAAAGTTTCTTGATCCGCCGCAAAAGATCAATACCGTTAATTTCCGGCATGGCGATGTCGGTGATAACGAGGCCCGGCTGTTCCTGTTTAAAGACATCAAGAGCCTCCCGACCGTCAGAGGCGGTCACCACCTCAAAACCCTCTTTTGTCAAGATCTTCCGCAGACGCTGAACAATGTCCGCTTCATCGTCAACTATCAGGACTTTTTCCATGTTTTCTCCTTATTGCACCCTCGTCAACCCTTCAGCCTAACAACCTGATGTAATCACGCAACCGGCAGCACAACCCGAAACGTCGAGCCTTCTCCTTCCACTGTTTCCAATTCAACTCTGCCGCCGGCCTCCTCTACAATCTTTTGGCAGACGCTCAATCCCAGTCCTGTTCCCTTGCCCGCTTCCTTGGTAGTGAAGAAAGGCTCGAAGATCTTGGCCCGCGCTTCTTCGGGAACGCCGCCGCCATTGTCCCGGATGTCCAGAGCTACTTCATTCGGGGGCAGCGGATAACTTTTTATTTCCAGCAGCATTCCCTCTTTTCCGGACGTCTCCATGGCATGCCGGGCATTGGTGATGATGTTCATGATCACCTGTTCCATACGGACCTGGTCCAGGCGAACATTGGGGAGATCAGGGGCGAGGTCTTTCACGATCTTGATATTATGGACCAGGAGCTGGTGGCCGACCAGGGTCAGGACCCCTTGAACCGCCTCGGTCAGATCAACGCTCTGATCTTCGTTCCCCGCGGTCTGCCGGCTGTAAAGCCGCATGTGGGTGATAATGGCCGCCATCCGGTCGACCTGCTTGATAAGGGTGGGCAGATGATCATCAAAGAGTTCCTCCTGACTGAAACGGTCCCTTTTCTTGTCAATGATAATCTCCTGGGCAATCATCTTGATGACATTGAGGGGTTGATTCAGTTCATGGGCAACCCCGGCGGACATCTCACCCAGGGCGGCCAGTTTTTCGCCCTGTACCATGCCGACAGTTGCCTCCTGAAGGTCTCTGTGGGCCTCTTCCAGTTCGGCGGTCCGTGTCCTGACCATTTCTTCAAGAGTATCATGGGCCGCCTGCAGCGTGATTTTATTTTGATATAATTTAAGAAAGAGGCGGACTTTGCCTACCAGGACCTCGGGGACAATAGGTTTTTCGATAAAATCCATGGCCCCGGCCTCGACTCCCTTGATCTTATAAAAATCGCCGGAGAAGACAGCTGAGACGAAGATCACCGGCATGTCCTTGGATTTTTCATCCTGGTGCATCAGTTCCACGGTCTCGAAGCCGTCCATCTCCGGCATCTGGACATCCACCAGGGCCAGGGCAACCTCATGTTTTAAGAGCATGGTCAAGGCCTCATTGCCTGAGTTTGCCCTGACGAACTCCACATCCAGATCTTTCAATACCTTCTCAAGGGCAATCAGATTTTCAACCTTGTCATCGACGATAAGGATTTTGGGTTTGCCGGTCATAAAAGGCCTCGAGTTTGTAGTTCGCACTTATTTATCTATACATCCACACTCGCAAGAGCGACAACAACTGGTTCACATCAACCGGCTTGGCCAGATACTCGTTGGCCCCGGCCTCAATACATTTCAGACGGTCCTCTTTCATGGCCTTGGCGGTCAGGGCCAGAATCGGCACGTCCTTGTAATCGGACATGGCCCGAATATGCCCCATGGCTTCGTAGCCGTCCATTATCGGCATCATGATGTCCATCAGCACCAGGTCGATACCCGGATTTTTGGCGAGAATATCAAGTGCGTCCCGGCCGTTGCCCGCCTTGAGCACCTCAAGTCCCATATCGGTCAAGACCTTAGACAGGGCAAAAACATTGCGCATGTCATCGTCAACCAAGAGGATTTTTTTGTCGTGAAACATGATGTCCGGGTCATGCAGGGAGGCCACCATTTTCTGTTTGTCTTGAGGCAGATTTTCCACCATCTGGTGCAGAAACAAGGCGGTTTCATCAAGCAGTCTTTCCGGCGAACGGACACCCTTGACAATGACCGAAGAGGCATATTTTTGCAGTTCTTCCTCTTCTTCGTGGGAAATCTCCTTGCCGGTATAGATGATAATAGGCGGCACAGAGATGTCTTGAAGGGCATCGAGTTTTTTCAGCAGATCGAATCCGGTCATGTCAGGCAGCTTCAGGTCGAGGATCATACAGTCGAACTGTTCGGATTCGAGCTTTTCCAAGGCCTTGGTGGCGGTTACGACCGCAATGGTTTCTACATTATTGTTGCCGATGAGCGTGATAATGCTTTTCTGCTGGGCCAGGTCGTCTTCCACGATTAAGAGCCTGCGGATGCGTCCGGAAGTCATTTCGGTAATTTTGGCAAAGGCCTGATCAAGTTCCTTCTTGTCCACCGGTTTATTGAGAAAACCGATTGCGCCCCTCTGGAAGGCCTCGATGGTTTTTTCTTCCACCGACATGATATGAACAGGGATATGGCGGGTGTCCAGCTGATTTTTCAGGATATCGAGAACAGTCCAGCCCTGGATGCCGGGAAGTTTGAGGTCGAGAATAATCGCATCAGGTTTGAATTTGCCGGTAAGTTTAAGGCCGGTTTCACCGTCGCCGGCATGGATGAATTTGAACAGGCGTTCATGGCATAATTTCCCCAGAACGGTTGCGAAATTGCAATCATCTTCAATGATCAGAATGGTTTTGTCGTCAGCCTGAATATCCTGCCGGTCGTCATCAATTGAAGGGGCGGGAGGGGGTTCCGGGCCTTTCTTTACCGGCGTCAGGGTCGCTGTTACCTTCTTTTTCCTGCGGTCCGTAAGTTTTTGAGTCGTCTGCCTGCGGTCCATGACCAGTGGCAGATACACGGTAAAGACCGAACCTTCGCCTACCTTGCTCGCAACACGCAGCTCACCACCCAAGAGTTTGGAAAGCTCCATGGAGATGGAGAGGCCCAGGCCGGTGCCGCCGTACATCCGGGAAGTCGAGCCGTCCGCCTGCTGAAATGCCTCGAAAATTGCTGTCAATTTGCCGGCAGAAACACCAATACCGGTGTCGATCACCGAAATTGCCATGCATTGCTCAGCGTTGAGATCGTTTCTGGTAAAATTAATATCAGCCGCAGGCCGGCCATATTGAACGGTAATCGAACCTTTCTCGGTGAATTTTATGGCGTTGGCGATCAGATTCTTCAGGATCTGGTGCAGCCGCTGGAAATCGGTTTTGATGAATTTCGGCAGGTCAGGCGCTTTTTCCAGGTGAAGCGCCAAACCTTTGTCCTGGACCACGTGATTGAAGTTGGCCATGATCCAATCAATTGAATCATCAAGAGAGACCTCATCCATGGAAAGGGTCATCTTGCCGGCCTCGATTTTGGAGAGATCAAGGATATCGTTAATCAGGTTCAGGAGGTCGTGGCCGCTCTGGTAGATGATCTGCGCCGACTCGACCTGGTCGGCATCGAGATTGCCGGGCCGGTTGGCGGTCAGGTCCTGGGCCAGGATAAGCAGACTGTTGAGCGGGGTGCGCAGTTCATGGGACATATTGGCCAGAAACTCGGATTTATATTTGCCGGCTATCTCAAGGTCTTCAGCCTTTGTTTCCATCTGCTGCCTGGTTTTCTCCAATTCCCTGTTTTTCTGGAACAACTCTTTTTGGCGCTCCTGCAGGTTACTTGATTTTTCCTCCAGTTCCTCGTTGGTGGTCCGTAGTTCTTCCTGCTGTTGCTGAAGTTCTTCTTCCGAGGCCTGCAGTCTCTTCGCCTGTTCCTCCAGTTCCTCGTTTGTTACCCGCAGCTCCTCCTGTTGGACCTGCATCTCTTCCGCGAGTTGTTGTGATTTTTCAAGGCTCTTTTGCAGTTCCATCCGGGAAATGGCGCTGTTGACGGCAATGGCAAATGGAGTTGCCGCTTCTTTGAAAAAGTCCTTCTGGAACTCGGTGAACTCTGTAAAGAAACCGAGTTCGAGCACCCCGACAGTGGTCTCGTTAAAGACAAGCGGCAGCGCCAGTAGAGTTGCCGGGCCTTTTGAACCCAGCCCGGAAGAGAGCGGCAGGTAGTCGGGCGGCACCTGCTCGACAACGAGAAGTTTTTTGTCCTGGGCGGCCTGGCCGATAAAACCTTCCCCCATGGCAAACCCGTCCCTGGAAACATCTTCCTGCGTGACGGCATGACCGGCTGAAAAGGTAAAGAGACCATCGCTGTTCTTGATATACAGGGCGCCCACCGGGGCCTGCAGAAAGTCGGCAACAAAGGTGATGCCCTTCTTTGCCAACTGCTCAACCGATAATACACCCCGCAGTTTATTATTCAGCCCGTTCATACCGGTCTTGAGCCGGTCGTTTCGTCTATTTTCCTCGGCAGATTCCCGCAAGGTGTCGACCATCCGGGTGAAGTTGGTCTTCAGTTCACCTATCTCATTATCAGGAGCTTTAATATCAAGAGAGTCCAGATCGCCTTCCGCAACCTGTTTGGTCCATGCAGAGAGCTTTTTGACCGGCCCGATGATATTTTTGACCACCAGGGCCGTTATGAAAATGATGACGATAAATATGCCAAAGGTGATGAGGGTAAACCTAAACAGGTTCTGGTGTACCCGATTGTCTTCTTCACTGGCCCTCTGTTTAAAGCTGTTGATCCTCTGGTCCACTTCAAACAGATTCTGCTCAAGCAGGGCGGTATTGACCCCGATAACGATACGGCCATGTTTTGCACCCTGTGTCCCAATGTCGTGTGATATTGTCTTGCCCCCTTCCGGCCTTTTATCACCTGCCAGAAAAGCTCCTTCCGCATCATAAAAGGTTATTGAACTGATATCAGGGTCTTTACCGAAGGTCCTTGAAAAAGACTCAAGGGTCATAAGATCATAAGACAGGATCAGGTCAGGCGTGATGGTCTTCATGATAGTGATGAGCATTTCAATCTTTTTGTCGCGGCTGGCGGTAAGCATTGTGTCTTCATGCATCTTTTCCGCGGCGATCATCTCAAGGGCCTGATCAACCTGTTTCTCGTGCACGACGTGGACATACCTTATATTAAAAAACAGAAGCGCCGACATTGTCACTGCCACCACGATGAACATCGCAATGATCTGACCTGATAAACCGAGTTTTTGTGTCATGATGGGTCCTTTCTTTTGGCTTCGAACTTTTACTTTCCAAGCCTGGCGTCCACGATCTTGATCAACTCTTTAAGGTTGTCATAATCGCTTGGCTGTACCGCGTCAAAACCGGTCAGGCTTTTCTTGATCGATGTATAGACAACCGGATCCTGCACATTAATGAGTGCGGTGCGCACCTTTGTAACAGTGTCCATGTCGACATGAGGCCCTATGACCACGACATGCTCGTGAAACGGTTCGGAGGTGACAATGACCTTTACCCCCTTGCCGATGTATTTATCGGCAACCCCCGGCTTGATCCCTCCGCCGTCAAACAGGCCATTGATAATCGCCAAGGCCACATTATCGTGAGAACCGAGAAATTTATAGCTGACCGTGTCGAAGATGCCGGCCTGCATCAGCATATAGGCGGGCGCATAGCAGGAGAGTGTCGACTTCCGGTCGCCAAAGGCTATTTTTTTTCCTTTCAGATCGGCAATCGAATTGAAGGGCGATCCTTGCTTGACGATAAACACGCCATTGAATGTGTGTTTGCCTTTATTCTGCACGGCAGCCCCGATACGTAACTTGCCGGGGTGCTGGTCATCCAGAATGGCATATCCTGCGGGCCCGAGATAGGAGAAGTCGACTTTGCCGTTCATGAGATTGGCCATTGCCTCTTCATAGTTGGGAGCGGACCTGAAAGCGATTTTTACCTCAAGTTCTTTTTCCAGATATTGTATAAGAGGCGTGAACATTTTCTTCAACTCCAGAGGCTTCCGATATGGATGCACCCCGAAAACAAATTGTTCCCGAGCCCAGCTGTTTTGCCCTATAAAAAGTGAACAAATGGTGACCAATACGACCAGTATGCATGTTTTTTTCATACTCTCCTCTCTCTTGGCTGATATCCATTGTGAATGTATCTGCTCCGCAGCACCCCACCCGCAATCTCATGTAGAAACTTATCCGTTGTTGTTGTCGGCAACAGGGATACGGACCAGGAAGACTGAGCCTTCACCCTCAATGCTCTTCTCCAAGGTAAGATTGCCGCCATATCCCTGGATGAACCGTCTGCTGATGCTTAACCCGAGACTGGTTCCCAGGTCCAGATCTTTGGTGGTGAATTGGAAATCGAAGATTGATTTCCGGATGAGGTCAGAGACCCCTGCTCCGTTGTCTTCCACCCGGATTTCGATATTGTTTCCGGCTTCAGCCGCGCTGATGGTGATGGTCCCCTCTTTTTCCTTTTTTGCATCGATACTCTGCATGGCATTGCGGACAAGATTGCTGAAGACCTGGATCATTTCCGTCTCATCAACATTAAGAGGTGGGAGGTCCGGCTGGATATCGGTGTGAAAACTGATCTTTCGTTTCTGCAGGGAATCCATGAGAAGATCAAAGACGTCGTCAATGATTGAGGTCAGAAACATTCTGTGGACTGAGCCTTTTGGTGTGGTTGCTTCTCTGAGGGTATGGACAATTTTGACGATCCTGTTCAACTGCTTGCGCAGGAAATTGAGGTTGTCTTCCCTTTCTCTCTGAAAGGTGTCCAAGGCGCTCAAAAAATTCTGCAACAGGGTGAAATCTTCTCCACCGTTTTTTGGGTCTTTCTCTGTGTCAGGCGCGTTCTGCAGACCGCTGTCACGACATTTCTCCTGCAGGTTGTCGAGTATGCTCTTTGCATACGATGTATTCCTCTTGAAGTCATCCCATTGCGCCAGGCCGATTTCGACCCGCGTCAGGATGCTCGAAACCGGGTTGAGGATCTCATGCGCGACCATGGCCGATGTCTCGCCGACAACCGCCATTTTCTCGGCCCGAATCAGGTCCTCCTGCGCCTTGTGCAATTTGGAGAGGGTGACCTGCAGTTGTACGTTTTTTTTATGGAGTTTGTCTGTTTGTTCTTTCAGCATGTCATTCGAATTTTCCAGCTGCAGAGAGATCGATTTTTCACCCTCATACAGGTCCTCAAGCCTCTGTTCTCTTTTTTTGATGCCGATGATCATGTAATTG
>DAOVSZ010000224.1 GCA_030627725.1 Desulfobulbaceae bacterium | reverse complement strand
CTCGTCAATAAAGAGGATGATCGGCTTTTCCGAGGCCTTGATTTCGTTAATCACCCCCTGGAGCCGGCTCTCGAACTCGCCCTTCATACCTGCCCCGGCTTCAAGGGCGCCCATATCCAGGCTGAGCAGGGTGGTATTCTTCAAGAGGTCCGGGACATCATCCTCAACAATGCGCAAGGCGAGTCCCTCAACAACCGCGGTCTTTCCCACCCCGGGCTCACCCACGCAGATGGGATTATTCTTACGGCGCCGAGCCAGGATATCCACCATCTGCCGGATCTCCTGGTCCCGACCAAAGACATGATCGATTTTCCCTTCTCCGGCCTTTTTAGTGAAGTCATCACAGTATTTGTCGATAAAGCCTTCGCCACCCTTGCCGGCGGCTGGTTCACCGGCGGCAGCCGCTGCCTTGGCCATGGCCGCAGTCTCAATTGAGGGCTTTACGATAGTCCAGAAATCATTTTTCAGGGCGTCCCGGCCGATCTGTTTCAAGAGATCAACGTAACGGCCGGTGGCATAGGCTGCCGGCTTGGACAAAAGGGCCAGAAGCACGACGCCGGAACGTATCTTTCGATCGCCAAGGTCGATGGAGGCAATCAGCCAGGTGTCCTGGATCAGGTCAAGAAGCAGCGGCGAGAATACCGGTTTCCCCGAATTGCCGGTCTTATAGTCCTCAAGCACCTCACCCAACTGCTTCATGAGCATACCGGGCTCGATGTCAAATTGCTGCAGTATCAGGGGCCAGTCCGATCTGGAATCATCGAGCAGCTTGACGATAAAATGCTCTACCGAAACCTCGTAATGGGACCGGGAAACGGCAAGGCCGGCACTGGAATGGAGGGTATTGGTCGAATATTCGTTGAGTTGCAGCAAAAGAGCCTTAAGGTCTACGTTCACCATTTTTCATTCCCTGTTTTTGTTATTGATTATTGTTAGATACTACTCACCCTATCACCGTATCATCGTAGGAGCGAGCTTGCTCCTACAGATTGGGTGGTCGACTGTTCGCTACGTCAGGCCCTGCCGGTGATCGCCACATTCGACTGGCCAGGCTGCGGCCTTCCTGAGAAAAGCCAGGTGTTCAATCCGAGCCTTGACCATCTCGGGCCCTGCAGCCGGGCCGGCTGCAGGTCGGAGTTTTTTATCCTGATCACAAGGTCCCAGGCCAGGGGCTGGTCCAGGTAAGCGTCGACCATGGCCGCCATGTCATCAAACCTCTCCTGATCCGGCAAATACGAGTGCAGGACATCGCCGTCAACCGGACCAAGCTCGATGCGGAATTTCCCCATGCGATCTTCCACTTCAATGCCTAAAAAGCTGTCAACACCCAGCCCGCAGCCGGAAACACCCAGAAGAAAACGCTGGTCCGCCGGTATGGTCACGGAGCGGCGGATGCACTGCCGCACTTTGATGCTGGGTTCACAAAGCCTGTCAACAAGCAAAGACCTCAACCCTGAAGCCGAACGCGGCATTTGACTGAACAAGCCTATGTAGCGCAGCAGGCCCTGCGGGTTCTTTATCTGTTTGCGGAACCGGCCATTTTCAATGCCAAGCAGGCAGAAAAGCTTCCGGGTCAATTCCTGGTCGTTTTCCTCGACAACCTTGTACGCCAGCTGGTATTTGCTCCAGATTTTATAAAAAATGGAATAGAGGGGGGAGTTGACGATGTCGAGAAAATCGCGGGTTGTTGACTGATCATCACGCCACTCATCAAAAAGATCCTCGGTATAAAAAGCGGGCAGCGGTGAAGAAACACCGTAGAGCCCGAGAAAAGTGGCCGTAATCAAAAAAGAATCGGGGTCCTTTTGTCGTTGCTCGATTGAAACAATATCCGTGCCGGGAAAATCCAATGAGAGTTCCGGTCGGACCCTGATGCGGCGCAGAAGCTCTTCTTCGTCAAACCCGGCGTCCTCCTCCTTGGCGGCCAGAAGACGCAGCAGTCTGATTACCTGAATAAATGAATAGTTTTTGCCTTCACTGAAGAGATGATCTTTCAGAGCAGCGGTCGATTCCCGATCCTTGCCGGCCATACAAATTGTTCTCCTGAAACACTGTCCTTCATCTTTAACTGGGTAAACGTATTCATGCTGGTATATTCGCTGAAAAACTCGTTAAGGACCGCCCCAAAAAGCCAGAAGTCGCCAAGACTGGCGAAATGATCCTGGCGGGCGGTCACGTGAATCTCCTGCCCCCGCATCATCAGTCCCCTGACAATGCGGTCCACCGCTTCAACCTTGAAATCCTCCAGACCGTCCACCCGTTTCTGACAGGCCGCGACCCGGCCCCGGTCCTTGCTCTCCGGAAAGATGTACAACTGCAGGAGTTCCTGTAGACCTTGCGTGTCCGCCAGGGGCAAGAGGTTTAATGAAAAATGCGAAAGAAACTTCCACAGGGTGCCGCTCCCCAGCTGAGGATCAATTGGGGCCGTCACCGGGAGGATATTGCTGAAATCGAGGAGTCCGGGCGAGTCCGAGGTCTGCTTACAGATGTCACCCAGCTTCAGCTGCTCCGGCAGGACACCGTTGCTGCAGGTCAGGGAAATCGAAAGGATCTCATCATGCTGTATTAAATCCTCTGAAGAACAGGTAAAGGAAAGATACACTTCCGGGCTGTTGTGCAGCGGGGAAAGCCTGTGCAGGACCTGGTAGCACCGGTCCTTTTCCGAATCCCGGCGGAACTGGTTGATGTGCGAATACTTGGTTTTGGTAACAGTCCCCCTGCTGACCCCGATCACCTGGTCGATACTGAAAACCTGATGTGAGGGTGTATTGGACACGAACTTGCCCGCTGGATTAATCTTAACCTTGTCCTGGGTCATGTTCATCGTAATCGGGTCTGCTTCATGTGCAAAGAGATTGACAACCGGTGTGGTGGCAAGCATGAAGTATTCAGGTTTTAATTCCGGCAGTTCAACGGGCAGCGGCTTTAAGGTGAACTCGATTGCAAACCGGGTCCCCGTGCCACGATTTTTCCACTTTTCCCAGCCAAGAATGTCAAGGTAGAGAAATTTTTGCGGCAGGAGAAAAAATTCCTGAAACAACCGGTACCCCAAAAAAGACTGGGAAGGATGGGGGAGAAGGCTGTTATTGGGGTCAAAGCCGATAGCCCGGATCGCCTGCTCGGGTGAGAGTCGGCACTCCCTGCCGCCTTCAAAAGGGGCCAGGGTAATGGCGGACGAATATCCGGCAAGGGCCATAAACAGCTGGGAGGCAACTTGGGTCGGTCCGCCGAAATAAAACGACAGGCGGCCCGGCTGCCACTGTTCAAGCTCCAAATCCTGGAGGGACAATACGAGCCGGACCCGGTCCGGTTCGCCTATGCCGGTAAGATGCTCAACCGAGAGGACCCGCAGGGGGTGGACTTCGATATCGTAGCAGGTAGTGAAGTTGCACTTGACCCCTTCCACCGGATTTGCGGCAAGCGTTGTGCCGGCCTTGACCTTGATGGTTTCCATGGTTCCAGGCTTTGGGGAGAACTGGACAACCGACATAGAAGGAATCGGACGCAGGTAATGGGGATAAATTATCTCTGTCAGGGCATGGACTATCTCCGGCAGCTCGTCGTCGATTTTCCGCCAGAGAAGGCCTGTTAAAAACGCCACCCCTTCCAGGAGCCGCTCAACATCCGGGTCAGCTGACGGCCCGCTCAAAAGCGGCGCAACAGCCGGGTTGAGGGCTGAATACTCCTGGGCAAGGTCCCTGAGCTTCTGCAGTTCCTGTTGATAATATTTATTCAGCATCGTGAGTAAAGGACTTTTCGTTCAAAAATGAAGGCGGCCATCATCTTCTACTGACCTGAATATCGCCGTTCGGCGTCACGACCGTCTCAAAAACAATCGGGACATCGGGGCTTCCGGCGAGAACCGCTTCGAGTCTGAAGCGCATGATCAGCATATCGGTTTCCCTGGGCTCGACTTTCAAACGGACCCCGGAGAGTCTGGGTTCGTATTTTCGGATAATTTTTGAGATGGTCCGTTCAATTCGCAGCGCCGACTCGGTAAGACCTTCACCCGGAACATTGGTAATATCCGGGACCCCGTAGTCCTCGGCAATCTGAGCGCTGCCCTGCCGGGTGTTCAACAGCTTTTGGAGGTGATTGTTTACGGACTGGATCTCTACAGCCGACTCGGTAAGACCAGCGTCCGCTTCATCAACGCCATTGCCAAGTTTTCTGATCCGCTCCAGCAGCCTTTCCTTAATAATCAATTCAAAACTCGCATTTCGGGCTGTAGGAGCGAGCTTGCTCGCGAGAGCCTTAGCTGTTCACGAGCCTATTCGCGAGCAAGCTCGCTCCTACATTGTTTAATCAGCTAATAGCCAAAAACTTGCCGGGTGGCCCTTTCATGCCTCTGCCTCCATAACATGTAAAGGGCCTGCCGCAGCTTTACAAGGCTTAACCCTTGGGTGTCTTCCAGTCGTCTTCAGCCTCAACGCCGTCCGATTCACAGGTCCAGATTATTTTTTCGTAGGTGAACTGTACCTCCTCCATGTCCCTGAACGGTTTGTTCTCTTCCAGAAAGGTCAGGGGGGTGTGCTCACGCATAGTGACAATAATGGCCTTTGAAAGCTTGATCGTGTAATAGTGCTCCTCCTGGCCCTTGTCACTGATGCGAAAATATTTTAATTCCACTTCGCACTGCTCCCCTGAACAGCAGGCTGCGTAAAGCATGGGGCTGCTTTTGTCTTTATGTTTCGTGATTTGAAAAGGAAGATGAATGCGCTGACCGGTGGGCAGTCCTGTATGTGTGTCCTTTGGTATCTCAACGGAATGATCGGAACCGTATACCAAGATCAAATCTTCGCGTCCTGATTGTGCACAGTCTCCCTTCATTTCTCCCTGTTCCGCCCCTGTCACCTTTAAATAAGCGGTCATTGCCATAGTCTGTTCCTCCTTTAAAATTTTCCGGTTTTGTTTGTTGTTTTACACAGCAGGCAAATTCGCGAGCAAGCTCGCTCCTACACCGGATCTTGATTGTCCCTGTAGGAGCGAGCTTGCTCGCGAATAGAATAGCACCTCTCTGTTACGACTTATCCAGCTTGCCAACCAGCGACAGGGTGAACGATGCGCCCATGTACTTGAAGTGGGGCTGTACCAATAGGCCGACCTTGTACCAGCCGGGTTCGCCCTCGACATCGGAGACCTCGACCTTTGCCCGGCGCAGGGGTCTGCGGCTCCTCACTCCCGCAGAGGGATTGTCCTGGTCGGAAACATACTGGCCGATCCACTTGTTGAGTTCGTCCTCAAGCTCGCCGCGCTGCTTCCAGGTGCCGATATTT
>DAOVSZ010000186.1 GCA_030627725.1 Desulfobulbaceae bacterium | reverse complement strand
TTGCGGCTCAAGATCCGATACCTTTGAAGCAGCCGGAACCTGTGTCGCAGCAAAAACCGAAAAAAATTGCAGCAAAACCATCCTTCACCTCCAAGCCGCTTGACTTGTCTTCACTCTTGTTTGACGATAAAAGAGTCACAGCAAAAAAAGAGGTGAAGAGAAAACGCATATCGCTCAGCAGCAACAGTATAGGTCTATACGCTCCCCGGACTTACAGACCAGTCTCACCCCCCCCATCTCCGCAACCCCGCACAATCAGAAAAGAAAACCGGCAACGCATCATCCTCAAGCCGGGAGTCGTTTTTCGCATCAGAAAACAGGTTGGAGTTCAATAAAGATTCAAACAGGTTGATTTAACCGCCGCGTTTTATTATTTTAAAAATATCTGATTCGAAAAATCGTCAGCCTTCCATGTGTATCCACCTGATGAATCAACGAAAGGAGACAAATATGAAACGACTACTTATCCTGATAGCATTGCTTTCTCTTATCATTTCTTCCGGCTGTATTCAGACCAAAACCCAGAAAGGAGGGCTCTACGGCACCGCAGGAGGCGCTGCCGCAGGAGCTGCTATCGGTCAGGCGGCAGGCAGGGATACGGAATCCACCCTGATCGGGGCGGCAATCGGGGCGGCTGTCGGCGGCCTTGCCGGAGCAGGCATCGGCAATATGATGGACAGCCAGGAGCAGGAAATGCGCGCCGCCCTTGCCCGTTCCGAGGCTGCCGCAGTCAGAAGGGAGGGGAACCTGCTGGCCATTAGCCTTAAAGGAGATGTGACCTTTGACACGAATTCCGCCACTGTCCGTCCTGGTCTCTACTCGGAGATTAACCGGATTGTTGAGGTGCTGCGCCAGTACCCCGACACCCTCATCCGGGTGGAGGGCCATACGGACAACAGAGGCGCGGAGGGCTATAATTACACCCTTTCGCAACGCCGAGCCGATGCGGTCAAAAATATAATCATTCAGGGCGGCGTTTCCTCGCGAAGGGTTGAAACAATGGCGTTCGGCGAATCATCCCCCATTGCCGCCAACGACACCGGGTATGGCCGTGCCCGCAACCGCCGGGTGGAGATAAAGATCGCACCCTCGCAGTATTGATGGACTCGTAAAAAGTCAAAAAACAACTTTTTACGGACAGTTTTAAGCTTTAAGGTTTAAGGGTTAAGTGACTGATTTTATAAGTGTTTTTGCCCAACTTAAAACTTAATACTTAAAGCTTAAAACCTATGAACACGGCAGCGATACGGTCTTTCTCTTTGCCGGGTTTAATCAGACGCTCTGCTGCTTTTGGATTGTTCTGCCCCGCCTCCATGCCTCCCAGCAAACAAATTCCTTATGTTTCGATAAGATACGACCGAAAAGATAAAAAAATCCTCATTTTTCCTAACCACTTTCTGAGAAAAAAAATGATCAGACACAGTTTCTTATTGCGCAACCGCCTGCTTCTTCCTGAAAACTCCGGCAATCTTCTGTTTTCCCTTCTGGTTTTTATTCTCTTTGCCGCACTGCTTTCCGGCTGCGGCATACTGCCTCAGCCCTACTCCTCATCTGAATTTAATAAACAGGCGGAAGAGGACATGGGCCGGTTGTTTGCCGACCAGGAGCCGGCCGACCACAGGATCGACCTGTATGAGGCCATGGCCCGCGCCATCAAGTACAACCTGGAACATAAGATCAAAAGCATGGAAAAGGCCCTTGCCCAGGGAAACCTGGCCCAGGCGCAATTCGAGATTCTGCCGCAGATCGTGGCATCCGCCGGATATACCGACCGGAGCAACGACAACGGCTCTGCCAGCAAGTCGCTTCTGACCGGAACCGAATCACTCGAATATTCCACCTCTCAGCGCACCCATCAGTTTACAGCGGACATTATCGAGGTCTGGAATGTGCTTGATTTCGGCGTCAATTACACCCAGGCCCAACAGCAGGCGGACGAGGTCCTGATCGCTGAGGAGTGGCGTCGAAAATCGGTCCAGAATATCGTCCAGGACGTCCGCCACGCCTATTGGAAGGCGATAAGCGCGGAACTTCTTCTGCCGGAGATGGACGCGCTGTTGAAACGGGTGGAATCAGCCCTTGAACGCTCCCGCAAGACGGAAAAACTCCGGGCCCAGACCCCGGCCAAGGTCCTTGATTATCAACAGGAACTCCTTGAAACCGTCCAGCAGCTCTGGGGCATGAGAAGAGACCTCACGTTAGCCAAGACAGAGCTTGCCACCCTGATGAACCTCAAACCCGGCCATCCTTATGAACTTGAGCTTGATCAAAAAAATGAGACCGTATTGTCTCTAACGAACAACTCGATCCCGTCCCTGGAGCAATTTGCCCTGATCAGCCGGCCTGAGCTTCGGGCCGAGGCCTACCAGAAGAGGATAGGAAGCCTTGAGGCGAGAAAGGCCCTGCTCAGAATGCTGCCCGGTCTTGAAATTAATATCGGATCCTATTACGACAACAACCCTTACGTCTTTAACGACAGCTGGGTGCAGGCCGGCGCTCACCTGACCTGGAGCCTCTTTAATGTGCTCTCCGGTCCGGCCGCAATGAAGACGGCAGGGATGCAGGAGGAACTGGCCAGCCAGCGGCGCCTGTCGATGACCATGATGGTCCTGACCCAGGTCAACCTCGCCTTTCAGCGCTACCAACTCTCTTTCAGGGAACTGGAGATCGCCAATCAGCTTGATGAGGTGCACCAGCGCAAAGTCCAACACGTTGCCGCGGCACGACAAGCCAAAACAGGAACTGACCTGGACGAGATCCGCAGCCAGGCTGCCGCCCTTACCGCCCGCATGCGACAGGGAGTCGCCTTTGCCGAACTTCAGGGAGCGCTTGGACGGGTCTTTCATTCCGCAGGCCTCGACCCTCTGCCTGCGACCATTACGGCTGACGACCTGGTACGCCTTTCCGTGGCCATAGAAATGAATGAATCCAAGCTGTTAAACGATTTTGAGATGATCCGGAAAACTGAGACTTCAAGCCAAAAGACGCCGTCTGTCCAGCCGGTTACAGCCAACGCAGAGCCCCTACCGGTTGCTCTTCCCCCTGCCGACGAACAGCAGGAACCAGCGCCACTACCCGTTTCCTCTACAGCACAGCCGTCCGAACCAGCGCCGGCTGCCTCTCTTCCCACCAGAGGCGACAGGATCATGGATCTGCTCGCACGGCAGAAAGATCCGAATTATCAAGACCTGATTGCCCAGGATGACAAACCGACCGAAGAGATCATACAGGAGCCCTCGGCAGAAAAAATTCTCAACACAAGCCCGCTGGCATTTCTTGACACACTGCCGAGAGAACCCGTGACACAGGCAGAGGACCGGCGATCTCGTGAAAAGACACAGATGATCGGACTTCAGAGCCTTTCCGCACCTGCTGAGTTAGGCACGGAAAGAGCATCCTCAGAATCGAAAACCCGTTCTGCGGAAACAACAACAAGACCAATACTCTATAAGGGGGTGGTTTTCACTACGAAAAAATTGTAGCCTCCCCCTGCCCGGGACAACTCCCTGCCACTGACAAACCGGCCTGAGAATTGTACTCAAGAACCTGGTCTTTCATCCCGTCCGTTAATATTGTGACAAATTCACCATCAATTTGTGACCAATGTACAATATATATAAATATTTTTTGATATAATATAGTTATAAACTTCTTTTTACAGTCAGGAAAAATAACTATGATGCGCTTATTTTTTTACATTCGAACCAGTATCCTTCTCCTGCCGGCTGTTCTCCTGACCGGCACGGCCTTTGCCGCCGGAGAAAAGACGCTCAACCGAATTACCGAGATCGAGTGGCAGGAGACAGCGACCGAATTTTCTCTCCGGGTCCAAGGCGAGTTCCCCCCTGAATATTCCATGTACGAACTCTTTAAACCTTTGCGCGTCATCATAAACATCAAAGACGCCCGGATTTCGGATAAACTCTCCCTTCCCTTGAAGCCGAAAGCAGGACCGATCGTTTATGTAAAAGGCCGGAGTTTTGATACAATGACGCCGCCGATTGCGCGCATTGAACTCTTTCTGGCCGAAGACCATGAATATTCCGTTGCCCTTGACCGGAACGACCTTGTTGTACGGTTCGGGAAAGAGATGCCGTCATCACCCACGTCAGCCCCTCTTGCGGCAAAAGCTGTTTCCCGACAAGGACCGGTGGCAGCACAGACGGTTCGGTCGGAACAGATCGACAAAACACTCTATAAGGATCTTTTTGAACAGGGGAAAAAATATTTCAACGCGGCTGACTACGAAAAAGCCTATGCCATCTTTTTCAAGGCCTTTGAACTGGACCCGGCCAACCTTTCCTTAAATTTTATCCTGGGCCGCGCCGCCTATGAAATGGGAGACTACGAGGCTGCGGTCATGGCCTTTGAAAGGATCCTCATCGCAGATCCCGAGGTAATAAGGGTCAAGCTGGAACTTGCAAAATCTTATTATCTGCTTGGCTCCTTTGAAACCGCATCAAGTTTTTTCGAGGAACTCCTTACTGCGGACTTGCCGGCTTCGGTCCGTCAGAATATAGAGGCATTTCTTGCAACAAAGAGGGAGACAGGAAAATGAAAACACTCTTTCTCTCCATAGTCCCCATAGCACGGGACACATCCGGAATGCGAAATCCGTGTCAATCGTCCGATGTTTCGTTAGAGGACAAATCCGAATTTCGCATTGGAGGGCTCTTCCAGCTGTTTTTCCTCATGACACTTTTCTGGCTGTGCTTGCTGGGACCGGCTCACGCAACGGTTGAGTCGACAGAGCAGATCGGCTCTGTCGTTGCTGTCAGGGGCGATGTTCTCGCCAAAGACACAGCCGGCGCCACAAGAAAACTCGCCATAAAAGACCCTATCTTTATTAAGGATACCCTTGACACCGGCAAACGGGGCCGGATCCAGGTCCTGTTCAATGACCAGACCATTGTCAGCCTTGGCCGGGGAACTGTGATGAAGATATCCGAATACGTCTGGGGCCGGAGCAAGGCAAAAAATAAAATGAAGACCGAGGTCAAGGAAGGCGTCTTCCGTGTCATGGGCGGGCTTCTGACCAAGACGTCCCCTGAAAACTTCATCACCGAAACCCCTTCCGGCAACATCGGGATCCGCGGCTCGATGTATGCGGGCAAAGTAGAGGGCACAACACTCTCTGTCATGTTTGAAGGCGGCAAGGGGATCTTTGTTAAAAACGCGACCGGCATCGTTGAAATATCACGGCCTGGGTTCGGGACCTCGGTGGCCGGCCCGGACAAGCCTTTTTCAAAACCGTTCAAATTCACCTCGCGTGAGGTCGGAAACCTGAACAAGACCTTTGAGACCAGACCGGGCAGGGGACCCTCCGGAGCAAAATCGAGCCTGCAGCTGCCGGTCACCTTTACACCGGGTGATATGGCAAAACTCCACAAGGAAGCGCCGGTTATCGAGGATGCGCCTGCGGCTGAAGCGAAACCGGAAGAGGCGGCGCCTGAAGAGAAGAAGACGGAAGAAAAAGAGCAGGAAAAAGAAAAAGCTGAAGAACAACTTGCGAAAATCTCCGACCAGGTCCTGGCCAACCCGGAGGCTGCTCAGGCAATCCTGCGCGAGGCGGTCAAAAACAACGAGATGAATGTGGAGCAGGCCCTTGATGCCGTCCTGCACGGGATGCGGAACCCGACCGAAGAATCCTTTAAACAGATTGTAAATGAAGCCATTGAGATGGGGATCACGGCTGACGGCGCACGGGACATTGTGGAACGGTTAAAGGCAAGTGGCGGCGTATGTAAGTAAAGTTTGTTGGGTTATTTGAGTTTTCTAATCCTATAACTCTATGAACTCAACAAACCCAATAAACCGGGGTAATATCATGGGACTTTTTACTTCTTCAAGATGGAA
>DAOVSZ010000316.1 GCA_030627725.1 Desulfobulbaceae bacterium | reverse complement strand
GAGAAACGAAAAGAAGAAATTCGGAAGTTCAACACCCTTATTGAAAACCATCCGAACATCCTCCTCGCTTATGTCACCGGCCGACACCTTGAACTGGGGCTTGAGGGCGTCAGCAGATTCAAGCTGCCTTTCCCGGACATCTTTGTCTGCGACGTAGGCACCACTATCTATCACAACAAGGATGGGGAATGGCTCCTTGACAAAGAGTTCAGAAGTGAACTTGCCGCATCCTGGAAGGGCCTCTCGGGGGCGGACATCGCCGCCCTCCTCAATGATATCTCCGTTCTGACCCCACAGGAAGATGAAAAACAGAAAGAATTCAAACAGAGTTACTATACGCCTGTTGATGCGGACAGGGAGGGATACTGCAAGGAGATCATTGCGCGTTTCAAGCCGCACGGCATAAAAGCGAATATCATTTACAGCCTTGGCGTCAATAAAGATATCGGCCTGCTGGATATTCTGCCGCCAAATGCCGCAAAAGATTATGCCCTGAACTATCTCTGGAAAAACCTTAAATTAAACAAAGAGCGTATTGTCTATGCAGGGGACTCGGGAAACGATCTTCTCGCTTTTGTAAGCGGCTTTAATGCCATAGTAGTGAACAACACCGCAGAAACGGTCAAAGATGCCGCCCGCAGCAAGGCACGGGAAAAAAATATTGAGCAAAGGGTCTACTTTGCCAACGGAAACTGTGTACAAGGGGTTATCGAAGGCTGTTACCATTTTAACCTTTTTCAGGAGTAAGACATCACAGGGACCACATCTCCTTCGGAGTCTCGCAGGCTCGCTTACCTGTCATCGGCCAGTTCGCATAGAGGGTGACACCGCTTCGCTGTTATAGCTCACAGGCGTCCCTGTCCCGCCAAAGGCGGGATTTCGCGGATATGAGGCCCCTGTGATGTCTTACAGGAAGGCGGAGGTTCTTTACGGGCAGTCTTACCCGGTGATCAATTACTTTTCAGGAGTGATTTATGGGATTGTACATCCAGATGCACAGCATGCATGGTCTTTTCAGAAGCCACCACCTTGAACTCGGACGTGACGAGGACACAGGCGGACAGATCCTCTATGTCCGGTACCTTGCCATGGAACTTGCCAAACTTCCTGAAGTGGACAAGGTCGATATTATTGTCCGCCGCATCATAGACCCGGAATATCCAGGGTATTCCGATGAGATTGAACCTGTCGCCCCTGATGTCAATATCGTCCGGATCGAGTGCGGACCCGAGGGATACATCATGAAAGTCGACCTCTGGCCGCATCTTGATGAATTTATTGACAACTGCAAAAAATATATTGAAAAAATCGGCAGAAAACCTGACATCCTGCACAGCAACTATGCGGATTCCGGTCTGGTCTGTGCCCGGCTCTCAAAGGAACTGGGCATCCCCCAGCTTCATACCGGCCATTCACTGGGAAAACCGAAAATGGCCCGGCTTGGCGTGGATGACACAAATTTTGCTGAAATGGACAAGGTCTACCATTTCACGGAACGATTTGAAGCAGAACAGACAACCATCGACAATGCCGCCGCCATTGTCGTCAGCACCGACGAGGAACGGATGTTCCAGTACAATATGTATGACGTAGAGGTCAGTGACGGGAGATTTCATGTTGTCGCTCCGGGCGTGAACCTCAAAAAATTCTATCCCCCCACGAACAGCACGGAAGAATATGACGCAACCGCCAAACAGCGGCTGCTCGATCTCTTTGACAAAGAGCTCGCCGAACCAAGCAAACCCATGGTCTTTACCATAAGCCGCCTTGACTACCGGAAAAATCTGATCAGCCTGATCAAGGCCTACGCCTATGACGAAAAACTTCAGGAAATGGCCAACCTCGTCATGGTGGCCGGCAGCTTAGGACAAATGGGGAAAAACGAACAGATCCTGATGGATGAGATGCTTGCAATCATTAAAAACCACAATCTGGAGCGCAAGGTCTGTATTGTGAGGCACCTCGACTACAAGACAGAGGGCGGCGAGGTCTACCGGATCGTCCATGACACCGGAGGGGTGTTCGTGAACCCGGCCTTTCACGAGCCTTTCGGAATAACGGTGATCGAGGCCGCAGCCACCGGTGTTCCGGTCGTGGCGACCAACAACGGCGGACCGGTCGAGATTCTTAAAAACTGCAAATGCGGCCTGCTTGTTGAACCCCGCGACACAAAAGCAATTGCTGACTGCTGTAGAAAAATCATCGGAAACCCGAAGATATGGGACGAATTCTCACAAAACGGAGTCCCGAAAACAAATGAATTCTATACCTGGGAAACAAGGGCAAAAAAAGAGCGTAAGTTCTTTCAGGAAATGATTCGAGGATAAAAAAAAGGCCTGCACAGATCCACATTCAGATCTGTACAGGCCTTGCGCGTTCATATCAGCTGATCGCGAAGAAACGGTTACTCAATCTCGATGCCATCTTTTTCCGTATGACAGACAAAGCAACCGCATCCATCGCTCGTTGTTTGATCTGTAGTACCTGTTGTACAATTATCATAATTCCACCGCAGCATGTCCGGCTGATCAGATCCATGCGGCCGATGGCAGGAAAGACAGGTTACAACAGCCGAAGCTCTTGTTGGCGTTGATGGATCAACCCATCCTACCGGAGCATAATTGTTGTATGTAGTCGTCGGATCATACGCCGCATACTCACCTGAATCGGGCAGAAGTATATCGGTTGGATGCCTGATCCACGCCCCTTGGTCACCGGTTTCTGAATGAAAGTCGCCATGACATCCACCACAATAGCCGGAAATACTGTGGGTAGTTCCCAACCCCCCTGAGGATGTAGTACCGCTATAAATATTGTGGTCATTTATTGATGTAGTCTGCTCCCAATCATCGTCCTCAACACCTGTAACATACCTATTGTCATTGGTATGCCCCTCCAGAAAACGGTATTGCGTATCGTCCGCCGAATGGTGTGAAACTTCAAAATGACATCCCTGACAACCTGTCTTACTCACACTTTCTTGGGGGGCAGGATCTATTGGAATGTTTTCAGGATGAGCAAGTGAGTCATGGCAGGAACCTGAAGTGCCACAACCAACGCTGTTGCCTGGCGCTTCGTCAAGAACGCCATCCTTGGCAGAAATACCGGCGACATTATGGCCG
>DAOVSZ010000329.1 GCA_030627725.1 Desulfobulbaceae bacterium | reverse complement strand
CTGAGATGGCGTGAGCGGTTGCTTCTTGGGTCTCGGTTTCTTCATGGAGTGCGATGATAGCATGAGACAGTACTGGATGCTCCGCCGAACGAAATAAGAGTTTTTGCGGCGCGAAGCCGCCGTCAAAACTCCAGTTGTACTGAACCGCCTTCGCGATTCGCCTCCTTGGAGTTTTATCGAAGTTACTTCTTGTTTTTATGAGTATATGGGGGCAAGATGAAGAGGTCAAGGGGTAATTGACCTGATATTCGGTATATTTCAACCAGTAGATATATGATTATTTGGATGAATCTGTCGGCAAAATGACGCGGCACGTGATTTTTTTCTTCGGGAAAACGTCTCCTCCTGTGTAACTACCACGGGACGTTGGATAGTTAAAAGATAACAGCAAGATACATCAGCAGGATGATGCCGAGCAGCAGATTGACAGCCATAAAATTCTTCAGCGAAACATACCCTTCGAAATCCTCCAGACAGAACCTCCAGAGGATATAACCGCCGGCAATGGCGCCGTTCAGCATCAGGAAGGCGGAAAGGATCTGGACCGGAAAATCCGGAATAGAAAAAGAAAACCTTTCCAGAAAATGGATTCCCATCTGTCTGGCGATAGTCGGGAGAAAGTCTCCTATGCCTTCCGCGAAATACGTCAACCGGTAGACAAGCTCGCCGGTAAAGGCCATTGGGACAAGAATAGGGACCAGGGGTGAAAATTTTCCGAACATGGGATCTTCGTTAATGCCTAAGAGTTTGCTGACAAATTTGATGAATTTCAAAATGATGAAAAAGCAGGCGGCAAGCATAAGACTGAAGATGACCGCATCCGGGAGGCCGATCGATTCCACAATCTGCTCGTATGGCAGTTTTTGCCTCAAGAAACGGGCGAACTGGGAGCCGATAAGAAAGGGGACGATGTAAGAACAGGTAATATAGCGGCCTTTGTTGCGGATAAGTTCGGAGTAAGGGTTTCTTAAGAGAAACATGGGCGCATCACGGTCACACAAGGGCAGGCAATGGCCGCAGACAAGGCAATGCAGGTTGTTCTGGACGCTATAGGCGCCGAGATAGACAGGGCAGCCACTTTTTTTCTCCATGCCTTTTTTACAGGCAAAGGTCTTACATCCTCTGCACTTGGCGTGGTCTGGACGGAATTCAGTAATGGACATAGTCGCAGCAGCGCCGCTTATCCGGCCCAACGGGCAGAGGTGGCGGCACCAGGCCTGACCAGGGTAGAAAAGAGCAAGAAGAGCGGAGCCTGAGACAATGGCGAGGATCAGATACGAGGTCCCGGCAGGCCAGTGATCAAGCTTGGCAACGATTTCAATCCAGATGATAAAGGCAAAGAGGAATACAGATGTATACACGCCATACTTCTGGAGATTTTTGGGAACAGGAAGAGAAAACGTAAGACCTTTACGTTGGAGAAAGACTCCGAGGCCTGGGAAAGGGCAGATCCCGCACCACATCCGACCGACGAAGAACCAGCTTAAGACAATTGCCGGCCATAACAGTCCCCAAGTGAGAAAAACGGCGAAATTCCTGTCTGCTTCCTGGGGGCCTAAAAAGCCGGAAATCAGAACGAGCACAAAAAGGACATCACCGGCGCTTCTTAAGACGGCATAGTGGTGGCGGGTCGCAAGAAACCTTCTGAATCCAGGGAAAACCCTGAAAAGGTCAAGACGCTGCGTATCCTCTGATGATATCAGGCTCTTGAGCCCTTTTGTCCACCAATTCAACGAATAAACTCCTCTCCCGTTGGGGAGTGATTCTTATAAACTTTCTGCCTTTGTGCCTGTTTCTTTACTATTTAGGTGGTGCTGAATACGTGGTCTAAACACCATCCTGTAACTGTTCAGCAGTGCTTCAGATGTGCACAAGCGGGCTGCCGAGCTATAGTTGGCTATGCGAGAAGGCCTGATCGTGTGCAGCTGGAGTGCTGCTGAATAGTTACTATCCGACCTCTTCCAGTGTGACCCTGATTTCAATATGTTCGCTGTCCCGCTGGATACCAAGTATTACTTCGTCATGAACTCGATACCGGTCGAGTTCGTTCCGCAGATCATCATAGGAAGTGACAGGTACGCCATTGATGCTTTGGATAATATCCCCGAGAACTATGTCGCCGTCAAAGCGAGAAGTTCCTTGTATGCCGGCACTTGCAGCGCTGCTTCCCGGTTGCACGTTTATTATCAGTACGCCTTTAATGCCAACCCTCTTGGCGAGCCGGTCATTGGCGATCGAGATCCCGAGCCCGGGCCTGATGACCCTGCCGTGCCGTACGATTTCAGGCACAACGCGATTGACGACTTCAACCGGCACGGCAAAGCCTATGCCGGCGCTCACCCCAACCGGGCTGTAAATTGCCGTGTTGACCCCGATCAGACGGGCTGCGCTGTCCAGCAAAGGGCCGCCGGAGTTGCCGGGGTTGATTGCGGCATCGGTCTGGATAACGTCCTGAATGGTCCGGCCGGTCACGGATTTTATCTCCCGGCCGAGCGCGCTGACAATGCCGGCCGTAATGGTCTGGTCAAGACCGAAGGGATTGCCGATCGCAAAGACCTTCTGGCCGACAAGCAGGTTTTTAGATTCTCCCAATGGAATAGGTTTCAGCTTTTCCGCAGGAGCGGATATCTGCAGGACGACAAGGTCCTTGTCCGGCGCAACCCCGACCAGTATCGCCTTCCAGGTGGAATGGTCGGCAAGGGTCACCTCAACCCGGTTGGCATCTTCAATAACATGGTAGTTGGTAACGATCCTGCCTTCTTTGTCCCAGACAAACCCGGAGCCGGTCCCTTTCGGAATTTCATAAACGTTGAGGCTGAAGATGTTTCTGCGG
>DAOVSZ010000085.1 GCA_030627725.1 Desulfobulbaceae bacterium | reverse complement strand
CAAGCCCGCTTCTGCAAAGGGCGTGTATCTGAAATGTGTCAGCCTGTCAACAACCATGGGGCCTGGATTTAAAATCGATCCCCAGGAACTCCAGACTCTCGTCAAACAGGAATAAGACGGGCGCTTCAATCAATTTTCATAACATGAGATGTGACACCGATAGAGAGTGTGGCGGTGTCTTAAATAGTGGTGAGCGGTTCAGAAGTCGAAGACAGCAGGCACGTTCTTAGTTTAATCAGCAGTTCGTTTTTTTGTAGCTCTGCCGGCCTGCCGAGACAAATCTGTAGTTGTACAAATTACGAATGAACTTTCAGGTTCAGCGAAAAAAGTGATGACTCACTTGTCTTTCCTGATCGACCTCGGCTGCTTTTGGTTTTCAATTTCAATTTGTTAATAAGGAGGAAAAGGACATTGAATCGAACGGAAAAGGCATCGATAGTTGAAGATTTGAGCAGCAAATTTGCCTCGGCAAAGATTGCTGTTCTGACTGATTATCGGGGTCTGACAGTTCCGGTATTCCAGGAGCTACGGCAGGAGTTGAAGAAAAATAATGCCGAGATCCGGGTCGCAAAAAACACCTTGCTGCGAAGGGCGGTGCAGGGCACTGACTTTGCGGCGATGGAGGAACATTTTAAAGGAACAACCGCACTCACGGTTTCAAGCGATGATCCCGTTATGCCGGCCAAGGTGCTGGTCGAGTTTGCAAAGACCCATCCTGAACTTGAGATCAGGACTGCTGTTCTTGAGGGAAAAACGCTCGATCCAGCGGAACTTGATGCGCTTTCCAAGCTGCCGAGCAAGGATGTGCTTCTGGCCACGCTGTTATCTGTAATGCAGGCTGTTCCAACTAATTTTGTTCAGGTTCTTAGCGGAGTGCCCAGAAAGATGGTTTACCTGCTGCAGGCCATTAAAGATCAGAAAGAACAATAAGACAAGTAAGCTACCCCCTTGCAATGACAAGGGGATACAGGAGGAATTTTATTATGGCTGTATCCAAAGAAGACGTAATTGATTTTATATCCAACATGAGTGTTCTTGAGCTTTCCGAGCTCATCACAGAGATGGAAGATAAATTCGGCGTTTCCGCCGCAGCTCCGGTTGCTATGATGGCCGGCCCGGGTGCAGGAGCTGCTGAAGGCGCTCCTGCTGAAGAGAAGACTGAGTTCGACGTCATCCTGACCGGGATAGGAGAGAAGAAGATCCAGGTGATCAAAGAGGTCCGCGCTATCACTTCTCTCGGGCTGAAAGAGGCCAAAGAGCTGGTGGAAGGAGCTCCTCAGCCGGTCAAGGAAGCCGTATCCAAAGAGGAAGCGGAAGAGATCAAGGGTAAGATTGAGGCTGCAGGCGGATCAGCAGAAGTCAAATAGCAGCATAATGGGAGACCTTGACGGCAGATGAGTCTGAATCGGTTGTTAAGGATTGAATACGTAATAACGACGCTATGGAGGAAATTCCTTCGTAGCGTTTGTTACGTTCATGTGAAGTGGTGTTTTGCTGGAGTGGTTTGCGATTTTTATGCAGTAAAAAAGAACGAGTTAGGCTGCTTTTGAGGCGCTTCAGATACAGGAAGTTCCTTTAATTCGTATCGTAACAGACGAGGGCCGTGGATGAATACGATTCAAAAAGTTAGAAAGAGTTTTGCGAAAATCGGTGAAAAAATTGAAAAACCGCATCTCATTGAGATGCAGAGTATGGCCTATGATAAATTCTTGCAAAAGGACGTTGATCCGGACCAGAGGGAAGACTATGGCCTGCAGATGATTTTCAAGAGTGTTTTCCCAATCGAGGACTTTAATGGTCTCTGTTGTCTGGAATTTGTAAGATATACCTTTGGAGAACCCAGGTATACGGTCGAAGAATGTGTTGACAGAGGAATGACCTTCGAGGTCCCGATCAAGATTACCGTGCGCCTTGTCTCATATGAAGTAGATCCTGAAACGGAAGTAAAAAATATCCGTGATATCAAGGAGCAGGCGGTCTATCTCGGCAGTATCCCGCTGATGACAAAGTCCGGGGTGTTCGTTATTAATGGAACGGAACGCGTAATCGTAAGCCAGTTGCAGCGTTCACCAGGTCTTTTCTACGCGCATGATTCAGGTAAATCGCATTCGCTTGGGAAACTCTTGTATTCTGCTCGTATTATCCCGGTTCGCGGGTCCTGGATTGATCTTGAGTTTGACGCCAAGGACGTTCTTTTTGTACGTATTGACAGACGCCGTAAATTCCCGGTCAGCACTCTTTTAAAGGCCCTTGGAAACAGCGCCAAGGACCTTCTTCGTTTCTTTTATGATATTGAAAAAATCAGTATCAAAAGGAAAAAATTCAAGAAACATTTTGATCCGAATATCGCTGTCGGGCAGCGTTTGCCCCATGATGTCATTGATGCGAAATCAGGCGATGTGCTTGCGAAAAAGGGGCGTAAGATCGGCAAGGCCCTGGCCAAACGAATCGCAGAGGCGGGCATTAAATTTCTTGACGCAGACGCTGAAGAGTTATACGGCAAGGTCCTTGCCGATGATATTGTGGACCGGAATACAGGAGAAATCCTGGCCCGATGCAACGAGGAACTTACCGAGGACTCAGTAGCCTCCATTCTGGAAGCAGGCATAACCGGATTTGAAATTCTCTTTATTGACGGCATTAAGGTAACGGATTCCTTTCGAAAGACCCTTGCCCTCGATAAGGCGGAAACAACAGATGATGCGCTGATTGAAATTTACAAGCGCCTACGGCCGAGCAGCCCGCCGACCCTTGAGGTTGCAACCACCTTTTTCAACAACCTCTTTTTTAATCCCGATACCTATGATCTTTCCGTGGTGGGACGTTTTAAGATCAATTCCAAACTCGGGCTCGAGGTCGATATCGAACACCGTGTCCTGACCAAGGATGATATCATGTTGGCGGTCCGGCAGCTGGTCCGTCTGAAGGAGTCACAGGGCCCGATTGATGATATTGATCATCTAGGCAACAGGCGGGTCCGAACTGTCGGGGAGTTGATCGAGAATCAGTACCGGATCGGTCTTGTCAGGATGGAAAGGGCCATCCGGGAACGGATGAGCCTGCAGGAGGTCGAGACCCTTATGCCGCACGACCTGATCAATCCGAAACCCATTACATCCGCCGTTAAGGAATTTTTCGGCACCAGCCAGCTGTCGCAGTTTATGGACCAGACCAATCTTCTCTCCGAGGTAACACACAAAAGAAGGTTGAGCGCACTGGGGCCGGGAGGTCTGTCGAGAGAGAGGGCCGGGTTTGAGGTCCGCGACGTTCATCCTACACATTACGGTCGTATCTGTCCTGTTGAAACCCCTGAAGGTCCGAACATCGGCCTGATCGTATCGTTGGCCGCTTTTGCCAAGGTGAATCAGTACGGCTTTGTTGAGACACCGTACAGGAAGATCGAAGACCGCAAGGTGACCGACGAGTCTGAATACATGTCGGCCCTTCAGGAGAGAGACAAGGTCATTGTTCCGGCGAATGTTGAACTTGATAAGGATGGAAGAATGACAGCCACGTCCTTGACCGCCCGCCGTGACGGCGAGGTCATTATTTCGCCGGTTGAAAATATAACACATATGGATGTTTCTCCGAATCAGCTGGTCAGTGTTGCCGCGGCGCTTATTCCGTTTCTTGAGAATGATGATGCGAACCGGGCCCTGATGGGGTCGAACATGCAGCGTCAGGCCGTGCCTCTCTTACGCGCGACAGCGCCGCTTGTCGGCACCGGACTTGAAAAGACGGTTGCCCGGGATTCAGGGGTGTGTTTGCTCTCCGGAGGAGAAGGTGTGGTCGAAGAAGTGGACGCCAACCGTATCGTGGTGCGTTATGATGAGCCGGGAACAGACGGGTTTACTACCGGTGTCGGTGTGTATCGCCTTGAAAAATATAAGAAATCGAACCAGAACACATGCTATACCCAGAAACCGCTTGTGATGCTCGGTCAGCGGATTTCAAAAGGAGAGGTCCTGGCCGACGGACCGGCTTGTGAGAATGGCGAACTGGCCTTGGGCAAGAACGTGACGATCGCTTTCATGCCCTGGCGGGGGTTCAACTTTGAGGACTCCATTCTGATCAGCGAGAGGCTGCTGAAGAAAGACACCTACACCTCGATTCATATCGAGGTCTTTGAGACAGTTGCCCGAGACACGAAGCTTGGAAAGGAAGAGATCACAAGAGACATTCCCAACGTCAGTGAAGAGATCCTTCGGAATCTTGATGATTCCGGGGTGGTACGGATCGGGGCGGAGATCAAACCAGGGGACACGCTGGTCGGCAAGGTGACCCCCAAGGGAGAAACACAGCTCTCACCGGAAGAGAAACTGCTGCGGGCAATCTTCGGTGAAAAGGCCGGCGACGTGAAGGACACCTCGTTGAGGGTGCCGCCTGGAGTCGAAGGTGTTGTCATTGATGCCAAGGTTTTCTCCAGAAAAGGCGTGGAAAAAGATGAGCGCACCCTGGCGATTGACGAGTGGGAGATCAACAAACTCCGCCAGGATATGGACGATGAAAGTAACTGCCTGAAAAAGGCGGTGAAGAACAGCCTCGCTGATATCCTCGAAGGGAAAAAGGCCAAGGCGGCGATGAAGGGCAAGGATGGCAAGGTCCTGATTGCAAAGGGCAAAGAGATTACCCGTGAGGCCGTTAATGAGCTCTCCCTGGGAATGATCAAAAAGATCGATTTTTCCGACAGAGAGAAATTTGAAGGAGAAGTTGATCTGTTGTGCGAGCGTTTTGACAGCCAGGCGGCACAGGTCACGGATCGCTACGAGGCAAGGATAGCCCGTTTCCAGAAGGGTGATGACCTCTCTCCAGGGGTCATCAAGATGGTGAAGGTCTATATTGCCACTAAACGCAAACTTTCGGTCGGCGATAAGATGGCCGGCCGACACGGCAACAAGGGTGTCGTCTCCCGTCTTCTTCCTGAAGAGGATATGCCCTATTTTGCCGACGGCACGCCTGTGGATGTGGTGTTGAATCCCCTGGGCGTCCCTTCCCGGATGAATGTCGGTCAGGTCCTTGAAACGCATCTTGGCCTTGCCGGCAAACGACTCGGCGAACAGCTCTTTGGGCTTGCTGAAAAGCATGAGGTAAAAGCGATTAAGGCAAAGCTCAAGGAGATTTACTACGAGGACGAGTATAAGAAGATTACCAAAGATCTGTCAGATGAACAACTGGTTGATTTTGCCCGGGAGATGCAGGACGGCGTGCCTATGGCAACACCGGTCTTTGATGGCGCCCAGGAGAGTGAGATCAGGCGGATGCTTGTGAATTCCGGGGTGGACGAGGTCGGGCAGGCCACTCTTTACGACGGGTTGACCGGGGAGGCCTTTGCAAACAAGGTCACTGTCGGGGTGATGTATATCTTGAAGTTGCACCACCTGGTGGATGATAAGATTCATGCCCGTTCAACCGGGCCCTATTCACTGGTCACGCAGCAGCCGCTGGGTGGCAAGGCCCAGTTCGGCGGACAGAGGCTGGGTGAGATGGAGGTATGGGCGATGGAGGCTTATGGCGCGGCATATACGCTTCAGGAATTTTTGACCGTCAAGTCCGATGATGTCGGCGGAAGGACAAAGATGTATGAAAAGATTGTCAAGGGCAATAATTTCCTCGAAGCCGGTCTGCCGGAGTCCTTTCATGTTCTGGTCAAGGAACTGCAGGGCCTGTGTCTTGATATGGAACTTTTGGATGAATAGCGGACAGGGGATTGCCACTCTTTACTCGACAAGTAATGCTTTTATGTCTTTAAATGACGATTTCGTCAATACATTAATAGGATAATGCCGTGGAAGAACTTTTTAGCTTTTTCTCCAGTGCGAAGGCGCCGATCAAATTCAAATCAGTACGTATTTCATTGGCCTCACCTGAAAAGATCATGGACTGGTCCCATGGAGAGATAAAAAAACCGGAGACGATAAATTATCGCACATTCAAGCCGGAACGTGACGGACTTTTCTGTGCCAAAATTTTCGGCCCGGTGAAGGACTACGAATGTAACTGCGGAAAATATAAACGGATGAAACACCGTGGGGTGGTTTGTGAAAAATGCGGTGTTGAGGTGATTCAGTCGAAGGTACGAAGGGAACGGCTCGGTCATATCAAGCTCGCTGCGCCTGTTGCCCATATCTGGTTTCTGAAGAGTCTGCCGAGCAAGATCGGCAATTTGTGCGATATGACCTTGAAGGAACTTGAGAAAGCCCTCTACTTTGATTCCTACGTTGTCATTAAGTCCGAATCCCCGGCGCCGCAGGTAGGGACCTTGCTGAACGAGGAGAGCTACCGTCAGGCTGCAGAGGAATTTCCAGGGAAATTTACGGTTGGCATCGGCGCCGCGGCAATCAAGGAGATATTAAAAAACCTTGATCTTGATTCGCTGTCGGTTGAGCTGCGCGAGGAGATGCGCAGCACCGGATCCGAGGCAAAGAGGAAGAAACTTGCAAAAAGATTAAACGTTGTTGAGGCCTTCCGGGATTCCGGCAACAAGCCCGAGTGGATGATTTTAGATGCCATTCCGGTATTGCCGCCTGACCTGCGGCCTCTTGTGCCGCTTGAGGGCGGGAGGTTTGCAACATCAGACTTAAATGATCTGTACCGACGGGTCATCAATAGGAACAACAGGCTGAAAAGACTGCTTGACCTTGATGCGCCCGAGATCATCATTAGAAACGAAAAGAGGATGCTGCAGGAGGCCGTGGATGTGCTTTTTGACAACGGACGGCGCGGCAAGGTTATTACAGGCCCCAATAAACGTCCCCTGAAGTCTTTAAGCGACATGCTGAAGGGGAAGCAGGGCCGCTTCCGCCAGAACCTTCTGGGCAAGCGGGTGGATTATTCCGGCCGTACCGTTATTGTTGTCGGTCCCCACCTGCGTCTGCACCAGTGCGGTCTGCCTAAAAAAATGGCCCTGGAGCTGTTCAAGCCTTTTATCTATAACAAACTGGAGTCGCTCGGTTATGTGACCACAATCAAGAGCGCCAGAAAGATGGTTGAAAGAGAGGTGAAAGAGGTCTGGGACGTCCTTGATGATGTGGTCAAGGAGTATCCTATAATTCTGAACAGGGCGCCTACCCTGCATCGGCTCGGCATGCAGGCCTTTGAGCCGGTGCTCATCGAAGGCAAGGCGATTCAGCTGCATCCTCTGGTCTGCGCCGCCTTTAATGCCGACTTTGACGGCGATCAGATGGCAGTCCATATCCCGCTGACCGTCGAGGCGCAGATGGAAGCGCGTGTCCTGATGATGTCGACCAACAATATTCTGTCGCCGGCCAATGGAGAGCCCATTATTATTCCTTCGCAGGATATCGTTCTCGGCCTCTATTATATGTCCCGTGAAAGACCGATGGCTGCAGGTGAGGGGATGATATTTTCTTCACCTGCCGAGGTCAGGGTGGCCTTTGACCAGGGCAAGGTGCATATCCAGGCCAAGATCAAGGTACGGATTGACGGTGAACGCGTGGAAACCACCCCCGGCCGGGTTATTCTCGGTGAACTTCTGCCCGAAGGCGTTCCCTTTGCAACGATCAACCAGGTGATGAGCAAGAAAAAACTTGCCAAGTTGATCGACTATACCTTTCGATACGTGGGCACAAAGGCAACCGTTATCCTTGCGGACAGGCTCAAGGACGCAGGCTATGAATATGCAACCCAGGCAGCCATCTCCATCTCAGTCAATGATATGATGATTCCGGTCAGCAAGGACGATATCCTGTCCAAGGCGGAAGATGCGGTCCTGGATGTGGAGCATCAGTATGCCGATGGTCTGATCACTGCCGGTGAAAAGTACAACAAGGTCGTGGACATCTGGTCCGGCGCAACCGATGAGGTTGCCCAGGAGATGATGCAGGAGATGAGTGTTGAGTATTACCGCGACAAAGAGAATAATGTCCACGAGACTGCCAGTTTCAATTCCATTTTTATCATGGCCGATTCCGGCGCCAGGGGCAGCAAGGACCAGATTCGCCAGCTTGCCGGCATGCGCGGCCTGATGGCCAAACCTTCCGGCGCGATCATTGAGTCGCCGATCAAGGCGAACTTCCGCGAAGGCTTGAATGTCCTGGAGTATTTTATCTCCACCCACGGCGCCAGGAAGGGTCTTGCGGATACAGCGTTAAAAACTGCGAACTCCGGATACCTGACGCGGCGACTCGTAGATGTTGCCCAGGATTCCACCATTGTCGAAGATGACTGCGGCACCCTGGACGGCATCCTGGCCGAGCCGTTGGTCGAGGGCGGTGAGATCATTCAGCGGGTCGGTGAACGTATCTTGGGTCGTGTCGCTCTGGAAGATATTATTGATCCTTTCACCGGCGCGATACTTGTTGAGGCAAACAGAGAGATTATCGAAGAAAATGTTTCTGAGATTGAAGAGGCCGGTATTGACCTGGTCCTGATCCGCTCCGTGTTGACCTGTCAGGCCAGGCGCGGGGTCTGCGCGATGTGCTACGGCAGGGACCTGGGCCGCGGACATATGGTGAACAGCGGTGAGGCGGTCGGCATTATTGCCGCACAGTCAATCGGCGAGCCGGGCACCCAGCTGACCATGCGTACCTTTCATATTGGTGGCACGGCGAGCAGGAGCGCGGAACAGGCCGAGGTCCGGACCCAGCACGGCGGCACTGTCAGGTATCAGAATATCCACTGCGTAACCGATTCAACCGGGAAAAAGGTTGTGATGAACCGTAACGGGGAGATCAGTATTCTCGGATCAAAAGGCCGTGAACGCGAACGGTATCCCGTGACCTACGGCGCCAGACTGTATATGGAAGACGGCGTCGAAGTCGAGGCAGGGGCTGTTGTCGCTGACTGGGACCCCTATACAATCCCGATTGTGAGCGAGGTAGGCGGGGTTGTGAAGTTCGGGGATATTGTTGAAGGTATCAGCATGCAGGGCAGTGTGGACCCGGTGACAGGCAAGGCGAGCTTGATTATCATGCAGTCAAGGGTCAGCACCATGAATCCGCGGATCTCCATTAAGGACGGGAAAGGCCGTGGGGTGAAGCTGCCGAAGACCGGAACAATGGCCCGCTATTCACTGCCGGTAGGAACCATCATTGTCGTAACCGAGGGAGTCGAAATCGAACCTGGAACGATTCTGGGTAAGATTCCTCGCGAGACGACAAAGACAAAGGATATTACCGGTGGTCTGCCGCGGGTGGCCGAGCTGTTTGAGGTCCGTAAGCCGAAGGAATATGCGATTATCTCCGAGATTGACGGCCAGGTAAGCTATGGCAAGGACCTGAAAGGAAAAAAACGGGTT
>DAOVSZ010000271.1 GCA_030627725.1 Desulfobulbaceae bacterium | reverse complement strand
GTCCTCATGTGGGGAGGCATGGGCCCGGTGGCAGGAGATACAGGTAACGATCGCCTGGCCGGCGGTGGCAGCGGCTACGCCGGCTGTGCCGACAGACGGGGTAGAGATGATGGAGGTGACATCCGCACTGGCAAGCGGAACACCGACAAAGTAGTTGGCGGTGTCAGCTGCTGAACCGTTATAGGCATAATAGGCGCCTGTGGTCAGTGTACCCATGTCAAAGTCAGTCGGATGCCGGATCCATTCACCGGCCGTGGCGTTCAGTGTACCGGCTGTGGTGGCGCCTGAATGAAAGTCGCCGTGACAGTCAGCGCACAGGGCGCTGATGGTTGCGGTATCGGTTTCATCGTCACCGGTTCCTGCCGGATCACTGCCCCTGGAGTCGCCATAATACTGGTTATGGTCTGTCGTGCTAAAGGAGTATTCCCAGTCCGGGTCCTCATATCCCTTGATGCCTAACAGGAACCTGTAGCTCTTCGCGACTGTTGATACGTCCGCACTCCGTGCGAGTCCTTCATTGTTGTGATGGGCGCCGGAGACCGCATTGAAGTCTCCGGTCTCTGCCCTGTCTCCATGGCAGCCTGTGATGCCTGCACAGGTGAGATCAGCTACAAAGGAACCGCCGGGGGCATCGGCGGAACCGCCGATGTAATGCCCAAAGCCGAGGGAATCGTCGTTAGTATCTTCCCAGATAAAGTTGCCGGCTGCAAGTGATTCGGCGGCGGCAGAGGTTGCAGCAAGCTGATCTGTATCATAGGTCGCCTCTGTTAAGCCGGCGGTCTTGACGTACGGTACCGAACCATCGTTGGTGCCGGTGTGACAGCCGATACAGTCCCATCTGAGCAGAGAGCCGTTCAAGGTGCTTGCATCCCCCCCCATATCGCCTGCAGGCGCTTGGTTCACAAACACGGCGTCTCCCTGGCTGTTGTGCATCGTATGGCAGTAACCGCACTGCTGAGTGATTGCCGCTGAGGCGTTTCCGGCCATAAAGAGCACAAGTCCTGCCGTGGCTGCGGCTGCTGTGATCCAACTGGTCTTGTAATTCTTTTTCATGATCGCTCCTCCTGTTCGAGTAAGTTGAACTATGTAAATTCAAGCTTGTTTGCGTTTGTTTGCGGGTGCTTGTTTCTCTTCAATAGAACATTGTAGCAATAGGTGTGCCAAAAGTTGCTGGCTGGTTAAGAAGTTTGTTGAATAATTTTTTTTGTGTGATGCGAAGATGCGCCTAACTATTTGATATGTAAATAGAATATGATGTATTGTGTGGGTTGAGATTTTCGAAAAAAATATAACGAAGGAGTTGTCTGACGAGAAAGATACGATTGAATTACAAGATTTTGGAAGGAGTTTGTACTTCGAATTACACAATATGTAATTCGAAACACATATTGCTATAAAAAATTTCTTATAGAAAAATATTTTATACAGGGATGCAGAGCTTACGGAATATACTACAAATATTGTTGTGTTCGATTTGGAGGTTTATTTGTTTGCGCGCCAGCGCTTATGTGTAATGCCAAGTTTTTTTATCTTGTGGTTCAGCATGCGGGGGCTGATGCCCAGCACAGCCGCTGCATCCTTTTGGACCCACAACGATTCTTCCAGGGCATTGATGATCGTTTCTTTTTCACTGTCTGTCTGAGTAACGGAAGGTGTTGTGGGTGGGGGGGAGGCGAGAGTCGTCGGCGGTGTAATGGTTTCAGGGATATGGATATTTGATATCTGGATAATCTCTGATTCTTCCAGGATTGCGGCACGTTCAATGACATTTGCCATCTGTCGTATATTGCCGGGCCAGGGATAGGTCTGCATCCACTCGATGATTTCAGGGGCAAATCCCTTGATGTTTTTTTTCACAGACCTCTTGGTCTTCTCAAGGAGATGGGTGGAAAGAGGAGGAATGCATTCTTTCCTGGCGCGGAGAGGCGGCAGGGTGATCGGCAGAACGTTCAACCGGTAGTAGAGGTCTTCTCTGAAAAATCCGGCACTTATCATCTGTTTCAAGTCCTTGTTGGTTGCCGCAATAACACGGACATCCGTATATATGGTCTTGTTGCTGCCAAGACGTTCAAAGGATTTTTCTTCTAAGATTCTGAGCAGTTTGGTCTGCAGGGTAAGACTCATCTCACCGATTTCATCAAGAAAGAGCGTCCCCTCGTTTGCCTGCTCAAATCTTCCGATCCTGAGCTTGTCCGCTCCGGTAAAGGCGCCTCGTTCATGACCAAAGAGTTCACTTTCGAGCAGGTTTTCCGGAATATTGGAGCAGTTGATCTTCACAAAGGGTCTTTTCCGGCGGTGGCTGTTGAAATGGACCGTGCCGGCAAGAAGGCTTTTCCCTGTGCCGGTCTCGCCCGTCATCAGGATGGTGGAGTCGGTTTCGGAAAATTTTCGTAAGGTGTTGATCAGGTCCTGCATGGCCGGGGTAAAGGCAATGATCCTGTCAAAGCTGTATATGATGTCCTGCCGGTGTCTCAAATAGTCAATTTCGTTTTTAAGGCTTCTGTTTTCAAGGGCCATATTGGCCGTGTGCTGAACCATCTCGGCGGAAAAAGGGCTGGCGAGAAAATCAAAAGCGCCTGCTTTTATGGCCTGAACAGTGAGTTCCGTATTCACGGTCCGGCTCGTGACGATAACAGGTGTATAGGGGAGAGTCGATTGAATCCAGGAAAGTAGGGCAAGCGGGTCTTCCTGGTTCGGGTCCATAGTAAGGAAGATGAGGGAATAGTGTTTTGTCTTGATATTTTCAAAAAAGATCTTTTCTTCCGGACAGAAGGTGATGAAATTCCGTTCTGAGAATGCGCCGGAAAGACAGTTCTGTAATTCCAGATTGTTGCCGATCACCAGAATGTTTGTGCCGGTAGTCTGTTCTTTCATTCTTTATTCCGTGATATTCTCAGGCTCTTTAAACACGTGATCGAAAAGAGTGCTGAATGACTCGCTGTAAACGCTGTCAGTCGGTTCGGTTTGCTGCTGTTGGTCGATTGGTTCTTCTGAGGCAACGATCATTTCGCCGGGGATGACGATTTTCAGGACCTGCATCCGGTGGTTGAACAACTCTGAGACGATGACGTTTCCCTGTTCATCAACAGTAATACTGTTTGGATAGTTGAACCACCCTGGCCCCCAACCTCTTCCGCCGAATTCAAAGCGAAAGTTTCCTTCAAAATCATACGCAACAACCGTGTGGCGCATATAATCGGTAACATAAATGAGTTGTCTTTTTTCGTCCAGCGCAAGGCATCTCGGCCGGCTTGTCTTGCCGGAAGACCCTCCTTTATTTCCAAATCTGAACAGAAAATCTTCGTCCGGTCCATAGATATAGATATGGCTCGTTTCTTCACTGAGCAGAAAGATGCGGCCTTTGCTGTCTATTTTTATATCAATGAGCGTGGTTTTTCTCTTCTTCACATCTTTATAGCGGGAAGACCGTTTTCTTTTGTACTCAGGAAACCATCTGAGGAAATTCCCTTCATTGTCGATTACAAGAACGTCAGGCTTGCCATCTGCAAGAAGATAGATTTCTCCATTCTTGCCAATTGCCATCCTTGATGGAGAAAAGTTTTTGGCCTTTCTCTCAACATCAAGAAAGAACTCTTTATCTGGTAGAAAGGCGGCATTCATTATAGTAAGCCTGGCCGGCATGCCGTCAAATTGTCCCTGCATGATATAAAACTTTTGACCGTCAGGTGACAGATAAACTCCGCGGGACGCCATAAGGCCTCGTCCTTTGCCCACAGAGATAAGAGGGAAATAGTCGGCGTCATAAACAACGATTCGTGAATCGCCTCCTGTTAAGACGTAAATTTCATTGGCGGAAGGTTCATAAAGAACCTGCGAAGGATAGTTGAGAGGGGTCCCTTCATCTGTTTTTGTAATGATTTTTAAAGGAACAGCATGAGGCTTGTCGTCTCCAGCTGGCGCGGAAGCAAGTGAAGTTTCTGGGACAAGTTGTGCTCCAACGGAAAAAATAAGTATGAGCGCTGTCAGGAAGAGAATATGAGAAGGCTTTGTATATTTTTTTTGCGAAAAGTGTTCAGCAGTCATGGGCAGCCCGAAGAAAGAAACTCGAGTAACTGTTCAGCAGCACCCCATCTGCACACGATCAGGCTGGTTCACATAGGACAACTATAGTTCTCCAGCCTGCTGGAGTTTATGCCCGGATGGGTACACATCTGGAGCACTGCTGAACAGTTACAGGATGGTGTTTAGGGAACGTATTTGGCTCCACCTAAATTTTTACAATTTTTCCAGAAATAATCTATACCTTTCTCGCCCACCAGATTAATCGCCTCGGGAAAGGCCTCGCATTCAGCTGCAAAGACCTTGGAGGCTATCTCTTCCGGGGAGTCATCATCCTTGAGGGACACACATTTCTGGACGACG
>DAOVSZ010000278.1 GCA_030627725.1 Desulfobulbaceae bacterium | reverse complement strand
GTCATGAAGACTGCGGCTCCCCTGGTCCGGGTCCTGGAGAAGATCGCCGTGCTTTCAGGCAATATTCGTGATCTGCCGAGCTGGCACCATTTCGGCATCGGCCAAAGAGTCGATTATTTAAAGAAGTGCGAGCAGGATCCTGTCTGGATCAAGCGGCACAATCGCAAGGTCAATCTTTCTCTTCTTTTCTATGCAGGTGTTCTCAGTTGTGCCATTATACTGTTATTGCAGATACCGGATGATCTTCTTGATGGTGCGCCTCGGGATAAATTTGCAGAGGCGGTCATTACTCAGAAAATCGATCAGGAACCTCGAAATTCGATCTGGTATCAGCTCCTGGGTGATCTCCAGCATGGAAGAAAACACTACAAGGAAGCAATCTGGGCCTATGAAAAATCGCTTGAGTTGACCCCGTATCATCCCGATATTTTAAACAACTTTGCCTGGCTCCTTTTGAGCGCGGAGGACCCGCAATATCGTGATCCGGACCGTGCCCTGGTCCTTGCCAGGGATGCTGCAAAAATTAAAAAACACGGGTACATCCTCGATACCCTGGCAACGGCATACTGGCAGAACGGTTTTGTTGAACTTGCCAGACTGACGGAAGAAAAGGCCATTGCCATCGATCCTGAAAATAAGAAATACTATATGGATAAGCTGGAAAAATTTGAATCTTCTCCAGAGGAAGAGTAATGATGGAACCTAAAGAACTTGCAGAAAATATCAAGGAGAGAGGCCGTCAGTTTTTCGATTCAATCGGCGATGAAGCCCCTTCTGTCTTTCAAAAGGGCTGGTGGTCGGACAAGGTCATGGACTGGGCCATGCGGAACGAATCGTTCAAGGTGAGGCTGTTCAGGTTTATCGATGTCCTGCCCAGTCTCTCGACAAACGAATCGCTCACCCGTCATCTGGAGGAATATTTTGCCTGTGACGAGGATGTTCCGGCTGTTTTGAAGTGGGGGATCAAGCCCGAAGGGGGAGGGGGGCTTGCAGCAACCTTTATCGCCAAGGCAATCCGTCATAATATCACCGGGTTAGCGACCCAGTTTATTATCGGGAAAAACACGAAAGAGGCGCTCAAGTCTATCAGGAAGTTGAGAAAGGACAACTTTGCCTTTACCATTGATATTTTAGGTGAGGCAAGTGTGAGCGAAGAGGAGGAAGCACACTATCAGGAAGGGTATCTGCAACTCCTTGACGCCCTTGCACAAGAGAAGGACGACTGGAAGGACTTGGGAGGGGCGGCGCTTGACTGGGGAAGTGCGCCGAGAATAAATATCGCCATAAAGCCGACCACCCTCTGCTCGCAGGCGGACCCGAGGGATTTTGCCGGAACCGTGGCTGCTGTTGTCGCAAGGCTTACTCCGATTATTGAAAAGGCCATGAAGATTGGAGCCTTTGTCTGCATTGATATGGAGCAATTCCATTTCAAGGACATTACCATAGCGGTCTTTCGGCAGCTGCGTTCCGACGTCACGTTTCGGGATTACCCTTATTTGGGCATTGCCTTGCAGAGCTATCTTCGCCAGACAGACAAGGACCTTGCCGATCTTCTGATGTGGGCAAAGGAGGAAAACCTCCCGATTTCGATACGGCTGGTTAAGGGAGCGTACTGGGATTATGAGACCGTTGTTGCGAGACAGAACGGCTGGGAGATCCCGGTGTATACCTGCAAGGCGGAAACCGATGCGGCGTATGAACGTCATGCCCGCCGGATCCTTGAGCATCATGAGATCTGTCACCTTGCCTGCGGTTCGCATAATGTCAGGACGATTGCCGCGGTGATGGAAATGGCCCTGGCTCTCAATGTTCCTGAGGACCAGTATGAATTTCAGGTCTTGTACGGGATGGCGGAACCGGTCCGAAAGGGGCTGCAGAAGATTGCCGGCCGGGTCCGTCTCTATTGTCCTTACGGAGAACTCTTGCCGGGCATGGCATATCTTGTCCGCAGGCTTCTGGAAAACACCTCGAACGAGTCCTTTCTGCGGCAGAGTTTCGTAGAAAAAGAGGAAGTGGACAGGCTCCTGGAAGACCCGGTCATCCTTCAAGAAGAGACATGCCGAAAGCAGAAGCCTCGGAAGACCTTCCCGGTCAGGACGGATTCGGAGAATGTCCATGCCTTTATCAACGAGCCTTTTGCTGATTTTACCCGGCAGGAGACACGAAACGGGTTGAGCGGCGCGATCATCGAGGTTCGCAAGAAACTGGGGCGGACATATCCGCTTCTTATCAATAATAAAGAGGTGATAACTGAGAAGACTCTGGCTTCGGTCAACCCGGCGGCGTCCGATGAGATTATCGGGCATGTTTGTCAGGCAGGACAAGGTGAGATAGATTTGGCCATTGACGCTGCAAAAGAGGCGCTTTCTTCCTGGCGGGACACAGTGGTAAAGGACCGCGTGGATATCCTGTTTGAGGCTGCATCCATCATGCGTCGGCGGATGTATGCCCTTCCAGCCTTGCAGGTCCTGGAGGTCGGCAAGCAGTGGGACCAGGCCCAGGGCGATGTTGCTGAGGCGATCGATTTCTTAGAGTATTACGGTCGTGAAATGCTGAGGCTCGGTAAATGGCAGTCCATGGGCCGTCAACCTGGTGAACTCAACCATTATTTCTATCAGCCGCGAGGGATCGCCGCAGTCATCGCGCCCTGGAATTTTCCCCTGGCGATCAGCTGCGGCATGTGTTCCGCGGCAATTGTCGCCGGCAATACGGTCCTGTACAAACCGGCAGGTCTTTCCTCTGTTGTCGGGGCCGGCCTGGTGAAGATCTTTATTGAGGCGGGCCTTCCTCCCGGGGTCTTAAATTTTGTGCCCGGTCCGGGCAGTCAAATCGGGGATTATATAGTGGACAACCGTGATATCAGTCTTATCGCTTTTACAGGTTCCCAGGATGTTGGACTGCGTATTGCGGCCCGGGCTGCAAAAGTCCATCCCGGTCAATTCCACGTAAAAAAAGTGATCGCGGAAATGGGAGGCAAAAACGCGATCATTGTTGATGACGATGCGGACCTTGATGAGGCAGTGGCCCATATCATAAAATCCGCTTTCGGCTACCAGGGACAGAAATGTTCGGCCTGTTCCCGTGTCATTGTTCTTGATCCGGTTTATGAAAAACTGGTCCATCGCCTGGTTGAGGCTGCGCGGTCGGTCAAGATCGGGCCGGCAGAGGATCCGGCCAATTTTATGGGGCCTGTGGTTGACGGCGCTGCCTGCAAAAAGATTATGGAGTATATTGAAATCGGCAAAGAGGAAGGAAATCTGCTCCTGCAGACAGACATGCCCGGAAACGGTTTTTATGCCCCGATCACCATAGTTGAGGGGATCACTCCGGATGACCGTCTGGCGCAGGAAGAGGTCTTTGGACCGGTCCTGTCCGTGATGCGGGCATCCTCTTTTGAAGAGGCGGTTGATATTGCCAATAACTGCGCCTATGCCTTGACTGGCGGGGTCTTCAGTAGAAGCCCCGTGCATCTTTTGTATGCGCGGGAAAACTTCAGGGTCGGCAACCTCTATCTCAACCGCGGGACCACAGGGGCGCTCGTTCTGAGGCAGCCCTTTGGAGGCTTTAAGATGTCCGGCATCGGGTCCAAGGCCGGCGGGCCTGACTATATGCTGCAGTTCATGGAGCCCAGGACGATAACGGAAAATACGATGCGCCGTGGATTCGTCCCTGAGGTCGAAGAGGACGATTTCTGCGAGGCCGTGGCCCTGGAAGACGAGTGAGAAAAAAGGGTCTCTGGAATACGTTGAATTTTAGATGTGGATCGGGTAATTTTAAGTCTTCGGGCGATTAACTCAGCGGTTAGAGTGCCACCTTCACACGGTGGAAGTCACAGGTTCGATTCCCGTATCGCCCACCATTAATTTCAAGGACTTAGGTCATATGGCTTAAGTCCTTTTCTTGTTATTGTGACCAAATTGTGACAATAACATAAAAAAACAGGGTGAAACAGGGTAAAACAACAGACAATGTGAAAGCATGTTTTGTTGTTTCTTGCTACAACCATCAATCAGATTCACACGGTGGAAGTCACAGGTTCGATTCCCGTATCGCCCACCTTTTCCCAAGGTCTCAGTTCATTCGGATTGGGTCCTTTTTTGTTTTCCCTGCTGTGTCCTGTTGCAGAGAGTTCTGCCATCGTGCCATGAATTATAGACTCATCGGTGCTATACGTAACAAATCCTATTTTTTCTATTAATTTTAATTAGTTGTATGCCGTTATTATTTTCAT
>DAOVSZ010000299.1 GCA_030627725.1 Desulfobulbaceae bacterium | reverse complement strand
GAAACCTTTTGCTGTTCCTCAATGGCTTTGCTCGTAAGTGTCGGCTCTACTCTTTTCTCTACGTCAAGCAATGCATTTATTTCCTGCCAGCCTTTGACAATCAATTCTGTGAGTTGCAGCGAGGTCTGTGACAAGTTCTTTTCCTGGGCAAGCAGTTCAGTGCGCTGGCTGCGCAGGTCCAGGAGCGTCCACCCCATGAGGCCGGCGACAATGGCGCTGGATGCAAGGGCAATGACCACCAGAAGCCAGAGAAAGAAGAGGACGCGTCGTGCTTCGGGGCGTGCTTGTTGCATACCTATTGCCCCCGTTTGATCATGGTACGGATTTCCGGCCAGTGCAGGGGAACAAATTCACCGTCCCGCAGGATCGTAGGCCAGATTCGATGGCTGGCCTGGTGCTCTTCCGCACTGAGTTTGAGCTGTTCCCCCAAGCCGATGTCAAAGCTTCCTAAGCGTTCAATGGCGTCGATGATCGACTCCCGGGAGGGCGTCCCTGAAATATTTTCAAGCGCTTTGACAAAGATACGCGCCGCGATGTACCCTTCAAGACTGCCAAAAGAGGGAACGGCCCTGGGATGAGAGTGGCGCAGGTCAGCCTGATAGTCCCGCACCAGCGCAAGAGAAGTATCAGCCGGATGCGGAACCACCTGGGTGACAATGACTCCTTCCTTCGATTTTCCCAGTTCCCTTGCCAGGGAGATGCTGCCCACAAAGGAGACATTGAGATATAACGAACTGATCCCGGCCTCTGCAGCCATTTTGATGAATTTGGCACAAGGGGCATAGGCCCCGACCATGATAATCGCCCGCGGAGACGGCTCAGCGAGCACAATATCGGCCAAGGCGCTTTCGACTGTCAGGGTATTTCGTTCGTAACGGGCATGGACCACCCTGTTGGCATCTTTCAGCCCGTGGCGCTTAAGCGCTGTTATCCCTCCTATATAGCCGGCATCACCGTAGCCGTCGCGTTGGGTAAAGAAAGCAATCTCTTCAGGGGCCAGGCCCGCATGTTTGATCAGGGCCTCAACCATAGCCGCGGTTTCCTCGGCATAGCTGGCGCGATAATTGATGATATAGCGGTCCGGCGGCGTCTTGCGTAAGACGCCGGCGCCGGTAAAGGGGGCAAAAAGCAGGGTCTTGCTCGCATTGGCAATGGGAATGGCGGCAATGGCGGTCGGTGTTCCCACGTTGCCGATCACGGCCAGGACCTCATTTTCTTCAATGAGCTGTCGCATGTTGGGGACAGTGCGCATGGGCTCATAGCCATCATCCAGAGCAATCACTTTGATCCGGTATTTTCTCTGCACGCCCTCGCCGCGGTTGGCCCTGTCGAGGCCGGCGTTGACGCCTTGCAGCATGTTTTTCCCCAAATCCGCGGCCGGTCCTGTGAGGGCCGTCGACATCCCCAGGGTCACCTCAAGGACTTCCTCTTGTGCCTGGGCGAAGGCCGGTTGTGTTTGCAGCAAGACGAAAAACAAGACCGGAAAGACCGACCTAAGCCACAAGGATGATTGTCTGGGCGCTCTGCCGGTATCATCTGCCCCAAAATGATTTATTTTTATGTTCATCCTTCCTTCTCCTCCGGGGAAACCTTTGCAAAGACGGCTGCCATCTTTTCAGTGTCAAACGGCTTGTACATAATTTCACTGACCCCTGCCTCCCAGGCGGCCTTGTTGTCCTGCACCTCGTTCTGTGTGGTTACCAGGACAATCGGCAGCTCATCCATGCCGTACTTTTTTCTGACCTCTTGAATGAGTTCAATTCCTGTAATCCCCGGCATATTAAGATCCGTGCATAAAAAATCCGGCTTTTCTTCCTGAAGCCATGAAACGGCTTCGCTCGGCTCTGCAAAAAGCTTTGCATCAAAACCGAGTTCCGTAATGATTGAACGGTAGACATTTAAAATCATCCTGGAGTCATCCACCGCGCATACAAGCCCCTTAACTCGCCTTTTACGCTGCTGGGCCTGGCGCAGGATTTTATTTGCCAACTCAGCCGAATCCTCTTTGATCAGCAGTTTCATAAAGAAGTCCCTGACATCCTGATGCGCATCCCTGCCCAAATACGTGCCGGCCCTCTTTCTAAAAGATACGGATTCTAAGAGGCCCATGAACAGGTTTCCCGCCTGGGCGTCAACGACCGCCTTGACTATATTTTCAGCCTCATCACCCGGCTTGTCGGCCATGTTTCTGGCTCCGGCGGTCAAGGCCTCGTCCAGGTTTCGGTCAATGGCCCTGGCGGCAGCCAGACGCACGTTGTTGTCCAGGTCTGCAAGACCTCCTGCCAGGACATAATCACCCTTGCGGCTTGACAGGTCGGCCAAGGCCTCATAGGCGGCAAATCGGACATTGGGGTTTGGAGGCTGATTGTTGATCAGTTTGCGAATGGCCAGCGCGGCGCTTTCATCGCCAATCTGCTGCAGGATATTTAAAGAGAGGATCTGCAGGTCAATGTCCGCGCCTTGCAGGTTCGCAATCAACATGGGGACCGCCTTGGCGCCGATAGCCGTGAGCCAGGTCCGGGCGTGATTCCTGATGGGGGCGGACCTGGATTGCAGGGCCTCGTTCAGCTTGCGCAGGGAAAAATCATCCTGGACCTCGGCAAAGACATCAAGAATCAAACGGTCGATTTGAGGGTCCTTGCCGAGAAGTACGGCAAGGCGCTGCAAGGCGGTCGGAGTGGCAATCCGTCCCATGGCAGTGACGGCAGCGGCAGTCAGATCGAAATCGTCCACATAGAGGAATTCCGTTATCGCGTTAATGGCCTCCGGGTTGCCAAGAATTCCCAGACTGGAGAGCGCCGCAAGCTGGTCTGTTTTTTTTTCAAGCCGCAGTGTCATATGGGCCAGGTTCGGCACGGCGTGCTGCAGGTTGAGTTCGCCGGCAAGCTTCAGATAATAGATACTTTCAGGGCCATGGGCGGCCAGGCCGTCAACGACGACATCAGGGCCATGCAGCGCTTTGGCCCGAATAGTCTCGGGTATGGTTGGGAATGTATCGACAATATTTTGATGTCTTATTAAGAGGTAACTTAACACCGGGATGGCAAAATCATCCATCGCCTTGTTCAATTCAAGGAGAATGGCCTTTTGCTCCGCTTTGCCAAACTCTGGGAAATGGTCCATTACCAAACGGGCCTTAATAAGGTCCTTTCTGGCTATATTATATTTGATCTCCTGCAGAGCAGGCAGGTTCTCAGTTTTGGTCATTTTGAGATATCTCCTCGACGTCCTTGGCGGGTGTCGGATATTTTTGCAAAAGGCATATAACGATGATGTCTCAAAAGGGGATAAAATGTCAAGCAGGGTGAAAAAAAGATGTGTGTTTTTGTTTCGTGTTTGCGTGATCACGAAGTCGCTGTTTAAGCGTTTAATCTGAATTTTTTTGCCGTTTGAGAAAAAAGAAAACCCCGAAATCCTTT
>DAOVSZ010000233.1 GCA_030627725.1 Desulfobulbaceae bacterium | reverse complement strand
AGGCCTTGAGCCTGGCTGAACAGAACAAGGAGCAGATGTATATTAACCTTCTTCTTTCACGCTATTATGACCTTGTCGGTAATCTGTGGAAAGCCCAGTATGCGGTAAAAAACATACTGAAGATCGATCCGGAAAACCATGAAGGTCGCTACCGGTTCATTCAGATCGAGATCAAGAGCGGTTTTTCTGAAAAATCCTTCCGAGAGCTGCAGCTTCTGCAGAAGCATTCAAAGGAGTTTTTCATGACCCTTCTCATGGATCCGCAGCTGCAGCCTGTGCATGGTTTTATTGATGAGATGCTTTCAGAGCGGATCAAGATCATGAAGACATCTGCAACGACCCTTCTGACCAAGGCGAGCATTGACTGCGAGGACCTGAAATCCTGGTTTGTTGAGGATGACGAGAGGCTCAAATCCTGTCTTGAGTCTCTGGATTCTTTACAGGAACGCCTGCAGCATCACACCTGTTACGATCTCTTTGATGTCATGGACAAAGGCGAAGACCTTCGTGACAGGTGTGATGAGATCAGGGAGGCATGCCTTGACGAACTTGACAGCTTTGTCAAAGGCGCCTTAAAAAAACATCAGTATTACGAGAAGTTTTGGAGAATGTTTCCGTATAAATCCTTTTTCGGCAACGATAAGAAGATGCTGCTTCGGTTGCATGCGAAACTGGCGGAAATCGATCGTCTGGTGAAAGAGGGCGCCGGAGAGAGTTACCGGAAGGCCCTTGAGATTTCCGTAAAGGTGATCAAGCTGTTACAGAAGATAAAACGTGCCCATACTCGCCAGGTCATGGTGGATGGCTTCATGGGCAAGGCGCTCTCCTTTGCGAAAAAACTGGTGTTCTCCGAGATATGCGTGTCTCTGGTTGTCTATCTGGTGTTTTCTGTCTTTAGGGGCGAACTGTCACAGATATTTGGAATGTTCAGAGATCCCGGACTGTATGGCAAGATGAATGTGCTCGGTCTCGCTGTTGTCGCCCCTCTGATCGCAATCAGTCTGACCCTTTATGAAATGAAGGAATAAAGGTAACTTTTCAGGTGGAGCCGTAAACGTGGCTTAACCTCCATCCCGTAACTGTTCAGCAGCGCTTCAGATGTGCACAAGCAGGCTGACGAGCTATAGTTGGCTATGCGAGAAGGCCTGATCGTGTGCAGATGGAGTGCTGCTGAATAGTTACCAAACTGTTTACTTCTCCAGTCCGGCAAGCCGCTCCATGCTTTCCTTGATTTTTTCCATCTTTGAAGTCAGAGTTTCCAGTTTCCCCTTTTCTTTTGCAACGATTTCATCAGGGGCGTTTGCAAGGAATTTGCTGTTGCCGAGCTTTGCGTCCGTCTTCTTGATCTGTGTCTCAAGTTTCTCCTTTTGTTTTTGCAGCTTCGTCAGTTCCTTTTCAACATCGATAAGACCGGAGAGGGGCACGTAGATCTCCATATCGTTGAAGATATAGGAGGCGGCGCCTTGCGGGCATTTTCCATCCTGAAGAATTGTCAGCTTCCTGGACCTGGTCAGGGTGGAAATGGTATCTGTGTTGCTGGTAAGCTTTTCCGCTGTTGCCGCATCCGGGCAGATGACAAAAGATTCAATCTCAGTGGTGGGGTGGATCATCATCTCACTTCGTATGTTGCGGATGCCGGTGATCACACCGATGAGAAAACCGGTCGTTTTCTCCGCCTCCTGATCATCCCAGGAAGGGTTTATCTCGGGAAAGGATTCCGTCATGATGCTCTCGCGTTTTCCCGGCAGAACATGCCAGATCTCCTCGGTGATAAATGGCGATATCGGGTGAAGCAGCTTTAAGATAGACTCTAACACGGTGAACAGCACAGCCTGTGCGATCTTTTTTGCATCATCGTCCGAACCGTACAGATCGGGCTTTATCCATTCGAGATACCAGTCACAGAACTCGTGCCAGATAAACTGGTACACGACGGAGGCGGCATCGTTGAATCTGTATTCGTCAAGGGCCTTGATGACTTCGGCCACCGTGCTGTTGGTCCGGCTCACGATCCATCTGTGGGCAAGGGGAAGATCATCAGTTGCAAGAGAGGCGGTGACAGCCGGATCGCAGTCCTTGATGTGCATCAGCGCGAACCGGGCGGCATTCCATATCTTGTTCATGAAATGACGGTAGCCCTCGATACGCTCTTCAGAGAGCCTGATGTCACGGCCCTGGGCTGCAAAGGCGGTCATGGTAAAGCGCAGGGCGTCGGTGCCGTATTCGTCCATGACCAGCAGGGGGTCCATGACGTTGCCTTTTGACTTGCTCATTTTGTGGCCGTGTTTGTCTCTGACCAGCGCGTGCAGGTAAACGTCCTTGAACGGGATCTCCTTTTTAAAGTGGATACCCATCATCATCATCCGGGCGACCCAGAAGAAGAGGATGTCAAAACTGGTGATCAGGACCGAAGTGGGATAGAAAAAGGAAAGCTCTTGTGTGTCATCCGGCCAGCCAAGGGTCGAAAAGGGCCAGAGCGCTGAACTGAACCAGGTATCAAGGACATCGGTCTCCTGCTGAAGGCTTGCGCCATCGCACTTGGGACAGCTGGTCGGGTCGACAGTGCTTACGATCAGTTCACCGCAGGATTCGCAGGTCCAGGCCGGTATCTGGTGCCCCCACCAGATCTGACGGGAGATACACCAGTCGCGGATATTGTACATCCAGTCATAATAGGTATTTTCCCATGTCTTTGGCAGAATTCTGGTATGGCCGTCCTTGACCGCTTTGATCGCCTCTTCGGCGAGCGGTTTTACCGACACAAACCACTGTTTTGAGAGAGAAGGCTCAACAACGGTCTGACAGCGGTAGCAGTGGCCGACACCGTGCTGGTATGGTTCAACGCTTTCAAGGAGCCCTTCTTCTTCGAGGGCCGCGACCACATTTTTCCGGCATTCGAAACGCTCCTGTCCCGCGTACGGGCCTGCCTCGCTGTTCATGTTGCCGAAATCATCCATGACCTTTAAGGCCGGCAGGTCATGACGACGGGCGATTTCAAAGTCATTTAAGTCGTGGGCCGGGGTCACCTTGAGTGCGCCGGTGCCGAACTCACGTTCAACATGGGTATCAAAAACAATTGGGATGGTACGGTTGACGAGCGGCAGGGTGACGGATTTTTCCGGCAGGCTGTTATACCGTTCATCTGCCGGGTGTACTGCCACCGCTGTATCGCCCAGCATGGTCTCGGGCCGTGTCGTTGCGACCACCAGATGACCGTCGCCGGATGTAAAGGGATACCGGATATGGTACAGCTTGCCGTCCGTCGGCTCATGCTCTACCTCAAGGTCGGCCAGTGCGGTATGGCAGCGTGGGCACCAATTGATGATATAGTCGCCGCGGTAGATGAGCCCTTCGTCATAGAGCCTGGCAAAGACCTCACGGACCGCTCTTGAGAGTCCCTTGTCCATGGTGAAACGTTCTCTGTCCCAGTCACAGGAGCAACCCAGTCGTTTGAGCTGGTTGATGATTTGTCCGCCCGACTCTTCTTTCCACTCCCAGACGCGTTCGATAAATTTTCTGCGGCCGATATCATGGCGGCTCGTCCCTTCCTGCGCCAACTGCCGCTCCACTACATTCTGGGTCGCGATCCCGGCATGGTCCGTGCCCGGCACCCAGACGGTGTTGTAGCCCTGCATCCGTCTGAAGCGTATCAAGATGTCTTGCAGGGTGTTGTTTAAGGCATGTCCCACGTGCAGGACGCCGGTCACGTTCGGGGGAGGGATGACTATTGAGAAGGAAGGCCTGCCGTCAACCATGGTTGCCTGGAATTTTTTCTGCTCCTGCCAGGAAGTGTACCATTTCTCTTCAACGCTCTTGAATTCATAGGCCTTTGCAAGGGTCGGATCGTCTGTCTGTGTTGTGTCTGTTGTGTTGCTCATATTTATCTTGTTTAATTATAGTTTTTTCTCTGTGTCCTCTGTGGTCTCTGTGGTGAAAAGCTTTTCCTGTAAGAAATCACAAAACACTCCAGGGTTTCGGGAGAAATATTTCCGAATATTTATCAAGTGCATAGCGGTCTGTCATGCCGGCGACAAAGTCGCATACCATTCTGTGGTCTGATGTGCCTTCTTCATACGTAATAGGCATCTCCCAGGCATTCGTGTTAGTGAGGAAATAATTGTACAGTTCGCGCAAGACCTTCATCGACTTGATAAAATCTTTATGCACCGTATTTGATTCATAGACATTCTTAAACAGAAAGGCCCTGAGATCGGTAATTGCAGCCATGACCTCCCTGCTCATGGCGAGTTTCTTTCCGCCTGAGGCAAGGGAGCTTGAGACCAGGTCCCTGACCATGGCGCCGATTCGTGCCGAATGTGATTTTCCGACAGTTTTTTTTATGTGCTCCGGAATGTCCTTCTGATTGATGATACCGGCCCGGACAGCATCGTCTAAGTCGTGGTTCACATAGGCGATAATGTCGGCAACACGGACAACACGGCCTTCTAACGTAGACGGCAGCTCCGAGATGTCATCCGGCAGGATTTTTTTTCGTCCCTTTGAATGCTTGAGGATGCCGTCGCGCACCTCATGCGTCAGGTTCAGGCCCTTGCCTCTGTTTTCGAGAAAGTCAACAACCCGGAGACTCTGCTCATAATGGTTAAAGCCGCCGGGGTGCAGGTCGTTTAAGACCGACTCGCCGGCATGACCGAACGGGGTGTGCCCCAGATCATGCGCCAGGGCAATGGCCTCGGTCAGATCGACGTTCAGTCGAAGGGCGGATGCAACGGTGCGTGCGATCTGGGAGACTTCCAGAACATGGGTGAGCCTGGTGCGATAGTGGTCGCCTGTCGGAGAGAGAAAGACCTGTGTCTTGTGGTTTAAGCGGCGGAAGGTTTTGGCATGGATGATTCTGTCCCGGTCTCTCTGGAAAGCCGTTCGAAGAGAGCAGTTTGCTTCATTCCTGGCGCGTCCGGCGCTGTTCTTGCTCAGGGTGGCAAAGGGTGAGAGGATCTGTTCTTCCCTGTCCTCAATATCATTACGCAGTGAATGTGCCATTGGGTGAATTCAGGTATGGCTGCAGAATTAGCCTAAACGCCATGCGGTAACTGTTCAGCAGTGCACCCCAAGGGCACTTCCTGCGGGGGGCCCCAGATGTGTACCCATCCGGGCACTCTTTT
>DAOVSZ010000191.1 GCA_030627725.1 Desulfobulbaceae bacterium | reverse complement strand
GCCCTGTGTGCCGTCCGAGGCAACCGAGACCCTTTTTGTTTCAATTGCTCCGGCTTCATCATAGATCCCGTCATTGTCTGTATCACGGTCATGGACAAAAACGTCGTTTGTGGCATTGGTATCGCCTGCTACCAGGTTGGTTGAAGCTGAGTCAAAGACCACGAACCGGCCGTCTTCTGAAATTTTCGGGCTTGTGCCGCTGTAACTGTTTCCCTGGGTGCCGTCCGAGGCAATGGAGACCTTGTTTGTTGCAATGAAACCGGCCTCGTCATAGGTCCCGTCATTGTCAACATCACGGTCGTGTATAAAGGTGTCGGTATTTGCATTGGTGTCACCGGTTATAAGATCGGTGGCGCTGGAAGCAAAGACCACATGCCGGCCGTCTCCGCTGATCGAGGGAGCATAGCTGTTTCCCGTAGCCTGGGAGCCGTCGGAATGGAGAGAGGCCCTGACAGTGGAGATACCCCCGGCCTCATCAAAGATGCCGTCATTGTCTGCATCCCTGTCATGGACAAAAACATCAGATACAACGTTTGTGTCCCCGGCAACCAGATTTGTGGCATCAGAATAAAAGGCCACATACCGGCCGTCATCGCTGATCGAGGGTTTATAACTGTGGTTGTCACCCTCGACGCCGGCTGAGTCAACAGAGATTCTTGTTGTGGATATGGCGCCGGCCTCATCAAAGATGCCGTCATTGTCCGTGTCTCGGTCATGGACAAAAATATCAGTCTTGGCATTTGTATCACCTGCGACCAGGTTTGTGGCAGCGGATTGAAACGCCACAAAACGTCCGTTGTGACTGATAGAGGGAGAATAGCTCCCACCGCTGACTCCCTGAGCGCCGCTGGAGTCAATAGAGACCCTGACCGTGTCCCCGATTTCAGTGTTGCGGACAAAAATATCGGACCAGCCGTTGGTGTCTCCTGTGACCAGGTTTGTCGCGGTTGAGGCAAAGGCTACGTAGCAGCCGTCATCCGTGGCGTCCGGCGTATCCCAGGTGGCCGCGTCCGCAAGATTTTCCGCAGAATCAACCGAGACAAGAGTCGCGGTGTCCAGGGTCCCTTGCCAGGAAGCCTGGATGACTTGATTGAACGCGGATCCGGTCTCGATGGTCCCTGTCTCTTTTTCCAGGTTCCAATCCCCGCCTTTCTCAACCGCGCCTGTCGTGTCTGTTGAGGCCGCAACATCGGCCCCAGTCAATTCGGCGAGCTGACTGACAAATGTCTGGCCATTTTCACCTGCTGCGACATCGCAACCGTAGAGCATGATGTCCGCTTCTGACGAAAAAGATTCTCCCCAGGCGGTTAGCTGGTCTGTGTTGGCATCAAGGTTTGCAAGGCTTAAGGAACCGTTCCCAAACTGTAGATTTCCCGGCCCGCCGTGGGAGACGATGTGGATTGCATCAAGGTTGCTGTATTTGGAAAGTTCGGCGCTGATCTGTGAAACGGCGTCGGCCTCGGAATCGAGGATCACAACGCGGGCATCGGATGAGATGCCTTGTGTCAATTGATCATAATCCATGACCGTGCTGTCGACAAAAACGATCTCTTTATGGATCTGCGCAGGCGGCGGGGTGTAATCCTTTACAAGGTTCTGGAAATCGACCTCAGCATGGTTGTTGTTCATATTGTCAAGGTTGTGGTCAGGCGCATCAACAACATCGGCGATATCGGCAACTTCTGCCGCAGTCATGGCCACAGCTCCATCAAACATGATGCGAGGTTCAAGGGCCATCATACAACTGGGCTGAACACCAATCATCTCAGCCCGGCTATTTTGCGACCTTTGTGTTTTGTGTTTTGCGGAATTGAACAGTTTCATGGGCATCCTCCACCGCTCGCCTTGAGCTGCTCTGCTATCTTTTTTGCCCCATCCGAGGTCAACCCTATATCAACAGCCTCATGAATGAGGTTTTCAAAACTTTGTCTGTCGATATTCTGCATACCCGAAAGAACCGCTTCCAGGGCCTGCTCTATGTCCATTTCTCCGTTGGCCACCGCATCCTGCAAAATGGTCACCGCCTCTTCCGGATTCTCTTTTACCGCGTCAGTAAGCTCTTGGGCCGCCTCTTTATCAGGCTCACCCTGTTGTTCCGAGATTTTTTTATCTTCCGCGCCTTCAGCCCCCGGTTTTTCCGGAGCGGTTATCTCTCCCTTTTCAAAAGTTACGGGCAACGCCATTCTTAAAGTCCGATCCGGTGCGGTTCTGCCTTTTAATTTGCCGGGTTGACGAGAGACAAATTCCTGTCTGAGACTTCTGATGCTTTTAGCCGTAAACCTGGCAGGTTTGGGAATTGCCGCATCCCAGCTCTGCACCTGAAGGCCGAATCCGGGTCTTGTGACAGCGACCGTGCCGGTGGCATTGGTCAGATCAATTCCCTTTCCGCCTTCAAAGACAATATCAAGCCCCTTTGCTGAAACCTTGCCCGCATACATGGACCCACGGATGCCGATGGTGGCCATTGGGGTCTTGGTCTTGAATTCGGCAGGGGCCTTTTTGGAGATAAGCCCTCCCATGACCCGAAAAAATCCCTCTTTCACCTCAGTGGTTAAAACGGCCTTGTCTTTGCCCGGATCCCAGGCATATTCTAAAATTTTGACAATAGAGTCAGAGCCGAGGCTGACAATGGAAGTGTCCTTGAATAAAATCTGCAAACGGCCACGTTTGCCCGTGTTTACAGTGTCATCAAGATAGAGAGGAGATTTGATGGAAAGAGAACGACTTTCACCATTGACGTTAATGGCCACAACCTTGCCGCGTACGGCAACCACAGAACCGACCGATTCTTGATTGTCAACGGCAAAACAGACGCTCGTCATGTTGAAAATTGTAAGCAGCAGAAATGAAATACCTGTTATGCAAAAAGACCGAGCAGCCATTAGATACCACAATTATGAATTAGGAATTACGAATTACGAATTACGAATTTTTTATACAAAATTCTCTTCTTCAAACAATTCGTAATTACTAATTCGTAATTCCTAATTGCCTCTCCTTATTTGCTGTAAAAACGCCTGCACATTTTTCCGGACATTATCCGGCATGGTGTTGTCAAGCGCTTCCTCAAGGTATTGGATTGCCGTCTCATGCGAACCGAGGCGGTAATATGACTTGCCCAGCTCGATTTTCACCTCGACTGCGCCGGGATCAACAATCAACACCCGCTCAAAGGCCATGATCGCCGCCTCATAATTACCCATACCAAAGGCAGCCCGGCCTAGAAAAAAATTGACCCTGATATCCTGGGGATCTTCTTTAAAAAGCTCAAAATAGTGCTGATAGGCCTTTTCATACTCGCCCTGTTCATAAAGAAGAGCCCCCGCATCCTTGAACAAAACCGCCTCTTCGGCCTGCGCGTTTCCAAGTCCTGAAAACAGAAAAAGAGTTATGATGGTGATCAGGCAGGTCGGTTTCATGATTTCCCCGGGAAAAAGTTACAATTCCCTAACACTAAATTATATCACATCCATAATATCATGGCAAAATGTTCGTAAAAAAGAAGAATATCGACCACTGTCATAAATATTCGGGTACATGCGCAAAACTTTAAAAAACCACGGAATGTAAATGTTTGGCAGTGCACCCCAAGGACACTTCCGTTGGGCGCGTGCAGACAGATGGAGTGCTGCCGAATATTTACCCGCTGTCAGCGCAGCGCCCGGCCGGTGACAACATCCCTGCCCACTGATTTCAGCTGAATACGAATCGGCTTCTCTGTCGCCTCGACCAAAACTATTTTTTTAGACTTTTCTTTTTGGGAAAATCCTTTCTCAATTTTCACAGCTCTTTTCGATTTCAGGAGGTCTATCTTCCGCCTTTTACCCTGCAACTTTTGATGCGATTGTGCATTCTCCCGCAACCAGGCCGACAGGTCACTATCTTCATCTTTTGGCTGTTGTATAGGTTTTGCAGGCGTATCAACAGTTAAGTATGCCACCATATTCTGCTCATGCTCTGTAATGCTCCGGGTCAGATTTTTGATCGAATGGGAATCCGTCACCTCAAGCAGTGGATCGATTCCGCATGAGTGAAAAATTCGGCCCAGAGAACCCTGCAGTTCAGCAAAGGCAAGCCCGCAATGCATTCGGGCTGACAGGGCTGATGCCAGCTTACGGATCTCTTCCAGCTCACTGCCGGTCTGCGCTTTTCTGGCAGCCTCCGCATGGCGGATCTGCCTCTGATGAACACGCTCCAACTCCTTGGCAATCCGGTATTCCTTGTAGGCCAGGGAATAACGCTGATGGACAAGATTTACCTGCGTAAGCACCATCATTGCTGTTGCCATATACCGTTTTTCAACAAGGTCCTCCTGCATTTCAGCGTTTTTTATAGCCGCCGGTCCGGAAACCAGTTCAAACAAATTCCAGGAAAGATTCATACCTGCCTGCAGCCAGGAGCTGTTGAATAGATATTTATTGTCATCGTAATGGCCGGCCAGATTCACCTCAAGACCAGGCAGCATGGTAAGCATAGCCTTGCGCACCTCCAGACTGCTGATCCGTTTTTGATAGACTTCCACCCGTAATTCCGGTCTGCGAACAAGGGCCTGTCCCTCAAGAGCCTCTATTGACAACAAATGGTCCAGGTTGTCAAACCGTCCCTCTTTCAAGGAAAGCTGAAATTTTGTGGACGGGTCAAGATTCATCAATGATGCCAGTTCTGTCTTTGCCAGAGACAGCTCTTTACGCATGGACCAGAGCTGTTTAACGGTTTCCAGCAATTTTTGTTGATAAACCAGCGTCTTGACCGGTTCCTGGATCCGTGTTTTTTCCATCTGCCGGCTCTGTCCCAGGGCCTGCTCCACCCGACCAAGGAGCCGGTCCATCCGGGGCAGAAGCATTTCAGCGCAAACGGCCCGCCAGAAGGCATAACGTACATCCTGCACTATGTTCTGAACCGCCTTGCGCCGCCACTCCTCCGAAATAAGCACCTCATCCGCCTGCTGGAGCGCCTGTACGTATCCGACCCCAAAATCCAGAACATTCCAGACATAAATGATATCCGCGGTGAACGTTCTTTTTTCCTGAGATGTTGAGGACTCAAGGGACTGAATGCCGCTTAAAAGCGATTTGCTGACCGAGCCGTTATCATTATTGCGGCTGGAGTATCCCGCCGAGGTCACCAACTGAGGGAGAAGATCATATCGGGCCATTTCCAGGTTGCCGACGGCAACGGCCTTTTCCATCTGTTTGACCCGGTGGTCGAGATTGTATTTAACAGCCCTTGCCATGGCCTCATACAGGGTCACCCGGCCGGTCACAGGCTCCTGATTATCATAAAGAGACGCCCTCCCCTGCCGGGCCTGAGTTGCAAAATCATTCCGGCTGTACGGCTGCGGCACAACAGCGCAGCCGGAGAACAGAAAGGAGATCAATAGAAGAAAAAACAGGGACTTTGGCAAAGTACGGACCTTGTAGAAATAGGTTTTAGTGTAATTACCGCAGGTTGTCGGATTCACGCTTAAATGGTTCACGACACTTTTCTTAATCTTTAATTCGACTTTTTTTCAAAAAACATTAATATTGACAGAACATTATAACCTTTTAGCATTTTATGCTAAAATGAAATATTGAAAAAATTCGGCCTCAGACCCTCATTATAAAAACAACGTCTTATGTAGGTCGGGTTAGGCCGATAGGCCGTAACCCGACGCTTTAAACTCAACCACTCAACCACTTAACCAACTAACCAATTAACCAACTAACCAATTAACCAACTAACCAATCAACCAACTAACCAATCAACCAACTAACCAT
>DAOVSZ010000206.1 GCA_030627725.1 Desulfobulbaceae bacterium | reverse complement strand
GGAAGAACCCTGTCTGGGATGGATGTATCTGTACATTACATTCAATTCCACCGTATGCGTCATTCTTAAGGATATGGGAAAACATGCAATTGAAATGTGACAACCTCGTAGGTAAGCGAACTTGTGAGACTCCGAAAAGTCGTGTCAATCGTCGTGTCGCAGTTTAGACCGACAAATCGCTGAATTCGTCTTCAATGATTTCAATCACGGGCACAAGGCCCTCCGCTAAAGCGGGATTGTTCGGCTATGCATTTCTGTTCCAGAAACGCAAGTCTCACGAACAAGATAGAAACGGTTAACGCGTCCGTCTCGTGCTTTTTACGAGACCGACAAATGTCGCTCTCGCGCTTTTTGCGAGACCGGCAAAATTATGTTAGAATCATTTGTATCTGTTTGAAAGTAAAATAAAAAAATATTTCACTCTCATTGTAACTATTCGGCTTGATGGTGAAAAATAGTTAAAACCACGTTCGAAGGAGATAAGGGGGAAGCATGGCCTCATCCGGACTTTATATACAGATGTTCAGTATTCATGGATTGGTACGGGGAGAGTCGCCGGAACTTGGTCGTGATGCGGACACCGGCGGTCAGGTCAAGTATGTACTGGAACTGGCCAGGGCCCTTGGCGAACATCCGGATGTTGAGAAGGTTGACCTTGTTACACGGCTCATTGCGGACAAGACGGTTTCAAAGGATTATGCGAAAATCATAGAACCGTTGTCTGATAATGCCCGCATTGTCCGCATCCAGTGCGGTGGCAGGAAATATATCAGGAAAGAGCTGCTCTGGCAGCATATGGATGAATTTGTCGACCGGATGCTCAGGTTCATCAAGACCGAAGGCCGGGTGCCTGATGTTTTTCACGGCCACTATGCCGATGCCGGATACGTTGCCGCCGGTCTTGCAAGCATCTTCGGGATGCCGTTTGTCTTTACCGGGCATTCGATGGGAAGACATAAGAAGAATAAGCTGCTGTCCGAGGGGCATTCCGAAGAGGAGATCAACCGTCGGTATCATATCGATCACCGGATCGACGTGGAAGAGAGTGTGATTAAAGAGGCGGAGCAGATTGTCACCAGCACCCGTCATGAGATCAACAAGCAGTATGGACTGTATGAAAATTTTTCAACCGCCAGCTACGAGATCATCCCTCCTGGAATCGATATCGACACCTTCTACCCCTATTATGATACGCAGCTTGATTTTCATATCGAAGATGAGAGTTCAAAGCAGGCGCGGGTGGCATTGATGAACGAACTGCACCGGTTCTGGGTTGGACCGCAGAAACCGTTTATCCTTGCCCTTTGCCGGCCTGACCAGCGGAAAAATATCTCCGGGCTGATCACAGCCTACGGTGAGGACAAGAACCTTCAGGCCATTGCCAACCTGGCTATCTTTGCCGGGATCCGGAAAAACATTACGGTTATGGGAGAAAACGAGCGTAATGTTCTGACCGAGATGCTGCTCCTGATGGACCGGTACGACCTCTACGGGAAGCTCGCTATACCCAAAAAACATGATTTTTCTTTTGAGGTCCCTGAACTGTACCGGATGTGCGCGGACAGCGGTGGCGTGTTTGTGAATCCCGCCCTGGTGGAGCCCTTCGGCCTTACCCTCATTGAGGCTGCGTCCTGCGGCCTGCCTATAATCGCCACCAATGACGGTGGCCCGGCAGACATTATTGCCAACTGTGAGAACGGTCTGCTTATAGATCCTACGGACACGAACGAGATCGCATCCGCCTGCCGCGCTATCCTGGTCGATGCTGAGAAATGGGAGTATTTTTCCAGAAACGGCATAAATGGTGTAAGAAAGCACTATGCCTGGGAATCGCATTGCGAGGACTACATGCGGAAGGTACTGGAGGTCCAGAAGGAGATGCCGGCAAGCGATGTTATGTCGACATCAGGCAGACCTAAAGCCATCGGGCACAGGATGACCAGAATCAAGAAGCTTCTTATTACAGATGTTGACGACACCCTTCTCGGTGACGACCCCGCTTTACGGAAGCTGCTCGGTCTTCTTGAGGCTAACCGGGAGGATGTCGGCTGGGGGATTGCGACCGGACGCTGTCTGTCTATGACTCTCGATGCGCTTGAAGAGCATGATATTCCGTCACCGGACATCATCTTGAGCTCTGTCGGCACTGAGATTTATTACGGACCTTCTCACAGGCCGGACAGGGAGTGGCTGCAGCATCTGGCGTATCAGTGGAAACCGGACATGATAAAGGATGTTCTTTCCGAACTGACTTTTCTTGAACTTCAGGAGGAAGAGACGCAGCGGCGTTTCAAAATCAGCTATTATATCGATATGCGCAATGACCCCGAATTGCTCACCGTTGTCCATAAGGCCCTGCAGGACAAGAAGATCAAATACAATTTAGTGTTTTCCAACGGTCAGTTTCTTGATATATTGCCGTTCCGGAGTTCAAAGGGCAAGGCTGTCCGATACTTGAGTTATAAATGGGAACTTCCCCTCTTGAACATCCTGGTGTGCGGTGATTCGGGCAACGATGAGGACATGCTGCGCGGCAATACCTGCGGCCTGGTGGTTGGAAATTACAGTGAGGAACTGGAGTCCTTAAGAGGACTCAGAAGAACATTTTTTACGGAGTCCGAATATGCGGCAGGCGTTATTGACGGTATCAGGCATTATAGATTTTTGGAGAATATTCAATGAGTAAACCGCTGAATACCTTTGTTGATGAGCCGGAAATTAAATACCTGCGCGATTTTCTGTTCTCATTGTCCTGGGATGATACGCCGATTATCCTGCATAATGACGTCATACTTGCCTTTCAGCAATTCATCGACAACTCCGAAGACCTGCCGTCCATGCAGACGGCAAGTCATTTCTTGAGAAAGGTCCAGGAAATTCTCCATCTCGATGACAGGTTGATTATCGTCTATCGTAATCGCCGCGCAAATTGCCGGATTTATGAACTTACACAAGAAGGAAACATCTTAAAACGTCTTGCCGTAAAAGACTTTCTGGCAGTAAAGGAACGGCTCATCAAGCCGGACCTGCCCTATGACCAGCGGACCATGGAGTTGAATCTGTCGTCGTTTTATGATTACGGCCCGACATTGCGGGACCCCGATACCATCGGCAACGGCATCAAACATCTGAACAACTACATGTCCGGTCATCTCGCACATCAGCCGGAAAAGTGGAACAATGCCCTGTACGAGTTTCTGAAACTGCATCATCTGCACGGCGTACAGCTGCTGCTTGACGGTGAGGTGATATGCAATACCGGACAACTCGAAGGTGTGCTGGAGGATGCGGTAGATTATCTTGAGCGGAATAAGAAATCCGGGACGCTGGAGCGGGTCCAAAAGAGGCTCACGTCCTGGGGGATTCTTGATGGCTGGGGGAATTCCGTTGAGCGCATTCTGGAGATGATGCAGCTCTTACAGGATGTCCTGGAGCAGCCGAACGGGGACACGTTAGAGGAATTTCTCGCCCGGATTCCCATGGTCTCAAAGGCCGCGATGATTTCTCCTCACGGCTGGTTCGGGCAGGAAAATGTTTTGGGACGACCGGATACGGGCGGTCAGGTGGTGTATATTCTGGACCAGGCAAAGGCCCTGGAACGTTACCTTGCAAAGGACATTCAGCTTGCCGGCCTGAATATCGACCCGAAAATACTGATTATCACCCGCCTGATACCTGAGAATGAAGGCACGACGTCTGATCAGCGCCTTGAAAAGGTGCAGAATACGAAAAATGTCTGGATCCTGCGGGTGCCGTTCCGGGAGCATGACGGCAGCGTTGTCCGGCATTGGATTTCCCGTTTTCGCATCTGGCCGTACCTTGATCAGTTTGCCGTGGACGTCCGGGAAGAGCTGGTGAAGGAATTTGAAGGCAAGCCGGACCTGATTATCGGGAACTACTCGGACGGTAATCTTGTCGCAACACAGCTCTCTGAAAAGCTCGGCGTCATCCAGTGCAATATTGCCCATGCATTGGAAAAATCAAAATATCTGTTCAGCGATCTTTACTGGCAGGATTTTGAGAAGGAGTACAACTTTTCCATTCAGTTTATTGCAGATATGGTCTCGATGAATCTGGCGAATTTTATCATTTCCAGTACCAGGCAGGAAATCACAGGAACCGAGACCAGCATCGGACAGTATGAGTCCTATCAGTTTTTCACCATGCCGGGCCTTATGCATGTCATAAGCGGGATCAACCTTTTCCATCCGCGATTTAACGTGATCCCGCCAGGAGTCAGTGAGGAAATCTATTTTCCCTATTCGAGAAAAAAGAGAAGAAGAAAAAAAACAACGGAAACGCTTGCAGAAGTCCTTTTTGAAATCGAGGATGATGAATCACTCGGAAGACTTGAGAATCCGGATCTGCCGCCGATCTTTTCCATTGCCCGGTTGGACAGGATCAAGAACCTGACCGGTCTGATGGAGGCATACGGGCAGAGCGATGAACTCCGGAAGGTGGCGAACCTTGTGCTCATTGCAAGCGTTCTTGACCCGGAAAAGTCAAAAGACCTTGAAGAGGCGGAAGAGATCCGTAAGATGCATACCCTCATTGAAAAATATGATCTCCGCGGCAACATCAGATGGATAGGAAAATTTCTTTCTAAAGAAGATACCGGCGAGGCCTACAGGATCATGGCTGACCGGCAGGGAATTTTTGTTCAACCGGCCCTGTTTGAGGCATTCGGCCTCACCATTCTTGAGGCGATGCATTCCGGGTTGCCTGTCTTTGCTACGCAGTTTGGTGGACCGGTAGAGATCATAGAAGACAACATAAGCGGTTTTTTGATCAACCCGACTGATCAGGTGTCTATGGTTGGGAAACTGGCTGATTTTATTGAAAAGAGCACGGACGACCCCTCCTACTGGAAGAGGATTTCACGTAAAGGGACGGAACGGGCCCAGAAGAATTTTACCTGGGAACTGCATTGCAGGAAGCTGACGCGCCTGGCAAAAGTTTACGGTTTCTGGAAGTATTCGATTTCACAGGACGCCAAGGTCAGGCTTTCTCAGTACTGTCATCTGCTGTATGAGTTGTACTATAAGGAAAGAGCTGAGAGTATTCGATCGTAATCGTCAAGGACAGAGCCATTAGCAATAAGCAGTTAGCTATTAGCTTAACTACTTGGTTTTGTTGGTCTTTTAGCTAAAGGCTAACGGCTAAAAGCTAACCGCCTGTCTTCTTGACAAGGAGCATGAAATGATTATTTCGATTGGCGAGGTGGTGTGGGATATCTTCTCCGACAGGCAGGTCCTGGGAGGGGCGCCGATTAATGTTGCCTATCATTTGCAGAATCTGCAGATGGACGTGAATATCATTACCCGGATCGGTGATGATGACCTGGGGAGCACGCCCCTTGCTCAACTGGAAAATCTCGGACTTTCGGACAAAGGTGTCCAGAAGGACCCGGCCCTTCCGACCGGTCGGGTGAATGTCACCGTGGATGCTGACAATGAACCCCATTTTGACATTGTCGCGCCTGCTGCCTGGGATGCCATCAGTCTGGAAGAGGCCGAACATATGGTGCACGGGAAACGGTTTCATCTTGTCTTCGGGACCCTT
>DAOVSZ010000128.1 GCA_030627725.1 Desulfobulbaceae bacterium | reverse complement strand
ACCGGTTCCTTCTGTAATAAATACCAAGAAGAAAAAGAAGGTCAAACTGACTGAACCTCTCCAGGAAGAGTTTGGTGAAACCGGATACAGCAACAAGCGGTTTTCTGTGAATTTTTATAAGATTGACCTGCATAACGTGTTTAGAATAATCGGTGAGTTTACCGGCAAGAACATTGTGGTTGCCGAGGATGTGGGAGGGTTTCTGACCTTGCAGCTCGATGATGTGCCATGGGATTTTGCCCTTGATATCATAATGAATCTCAAGGGGCTCCAAAAAAATGAGCAGTTTAACACCATTGTCATATCCAAATCCGGCGCTTTTGTGTGGCCGAAGATGATAACAGAGTATCTGTCTTTCAAAAAGTATATGCCGGAACAGGAAATAGATCCGGATGTTATCGAAGGAATGCATGAACAGAAAGAGGCCCGGGACATGATCTCCCGAGCCCGGGCAATGATTGAGAACAAAACTTTTGCCCAGGCGCTGCCGTTGCTCGAAGCGGCCTATGAGAGATGGCCTGAAAATGCTCAACTTGCAAACCAGATTGCCTCCCTCTGCCTTGTTAACCTTGGCATGAACCTCAAGGCTGTTCATTATGCGAAATTTGCTCTGGCAATGGATTCGGAAGACAGCAACGCGGCCCTTATGGCTGCAATCGCCAGCGCCAATATGGAGAAGGCTGACGAAGCAAAAGACTTTTTCAGCATGGCAGTGGCCAGCGATGAACCCTCCCGGGAGGCCCTGACGAGTTACGCGGCTTTTCTTGAAATTAATGAAGATTTCGTCCGGGCGCTCAACCTTCTTGAACGGTATGAGGAGTTGTTTGGTGATACCATGGATACCATTGTTGCCAGGGCGCGGATTTACGATAAAACAGGAAAAGCGGACAAGGCTGTCGCGGAGTATCGTACAGCCCTTCTGTCAGGATATGAAATACCAACAGACTTGAAGCGGTACATCCAGGAAAGGGTTGCCGTTGCCAAACAGAAGTGAATGGGGGTAAGCGATCACAGGCACCGAATATAGCCACGATCAGGGCGCCCAACATACCCAAGTATAGTCGATCGCCCTGCTTGCGGCTCTCTCCGGCACCTGTAATCGCTTACATGTCAGGCGTGAGATCGTCAATTGGCAGCTTCTACCCGTGATCAGTGAATGAGGAGATCTATATGAAACTATTTAATTTCATGACTTCTGGATGTGTTGTTTGCGCGTTGCTGATAACACTCACCTCCTGTGTGCCGGCGTCAAACACCGACGAGCATTCTCCTCAGGCCGCAATGCAGGAGAAAAGTGTGACTACAGGACCTGGAATGGAGATGCCGAATGACATCCGCTCAGATCAGTTGCCGGTGAGTTTTGCTCGGCCGGCCTATACTATTCCCTCATATTCTCCAAAAAACTATGCATCGACACCAGTCAGTTCGTTCGATCAGTACGATTCCATGCCGTTTGAACCAATTGGGCTGTCTCTTTCATCTAAAGATAAATCCATTGAACTGCGGGAGATCTTAAAGACACTGGCCACCCAGAAGAAGATGAACATCAGATGGGAAAGCGATGTGAATCTTGATACCCTTGTTGATGTTCTGGTTCATCCTGAGGATGATTTTTTCACGACCATAGAAAATATTCTGCAACAGCGGGATTATTATTATGAGCTTGAGGGGCGGAATACCATTGTTGTGAAGTATAAAGCGACAAAAAACTTTTATATTGCGGTTCCGGCGACCACAACTTCCTATTCGATGAGCGTTGGCGGTAATGTTCTTGGCAGCGAGACAACAGGCGGAAATATTACCGGCATGATCGCCCTGCAGAATGGAGGAGAGACCGTTGACGTCTGGACAACCATTGAAGATAACTTAAAAATTATTCTTGACATAGAAACAGGAACCATAGAGGCAACGATTACGGAAGCAACCGGGACTGCACGTGCCCAGCAGGCAGCTGCTCCACTGACAACCCAGACTGCCGGTCAGGAGGGAGCCCCGTCCACCGGTGTCGCTGCCCCACAACCAACAGGCGCGGCAAATGTCACCGTAACGGCCGCCAAAAGAATCAGAAAAGGGTATTATACGATTAACAGATCCATTGGGCTTATTTCCGTCACTGCTCCGCCACGTCTTCTGAGCAAGGTCGCCTCGTATGTCGATACCCTGACGAAGCAGCTGTACCGGCAGATTTCCATAGAGGCCAAAATTATTGAGGTGACTCTGGATAAAGACAACACAACCGGCATCAACTGGTCCTCGCTGCTGGAGGACATGAGCGTCGGTTTCAACTTTATGATGGATTTTCAGAGATGGAACCCGAACAATCCAACATATGACCGGTTCATTACACTGTCTGACAAATCTTTTACCCTCTTTCTTGACGCCATCAAGACCCAGGGAACCACAGACGTTCTGGCCAATCCGAAGATAAGCGTTATGAACGGCCAACCAGCGATGATCAGCATTGGTGAAAATGTGACATACATTGACAGTGTTACTTCCTCGGTCGACGATGGGGTCATCACATACAGTGTGAACACCTCGAGTGTGATGTCCGGTCTTGGGATGGGGGTGCTTGCTACTATTCTGAACGATGACGAGGTCATTCTGAACCTGACCCCTGTAACCTCCGACCTTGAACAGCCTATTGAGTATAGGACCTTTGGCGGTGCAAATCAGGTCGGCCTTCCTGTTGTGAACTTGCGGGAAATGAGCACGGTTGTTCGGGTGAAAAGCGGTGAGATGCTGGTGATCGGGGGCTTAATAGATAGTAATGAGGCCAGTAATGAGACAAAAGTGCCTATTGTAGGAGATATTCCCGGAGTGGGCAAATTGTTTAAGCGGGATGGTGTTGTGAAGCAGAGAACAGAACTCATCATTATCCTGCAGCCGAAGATCCTGTCCTGATTTCTGCCGGTGTGTGATGAGTACACCGGCTGCGCTGCCCTGCAATAGTTACCTGAAATATAAAAAAGCCCGCTGCTACCTGCAGCGGGCTTTTGTTGTTGTAAGGTAAAGGATGCCGGGAAAGGCCGAGGCCTATTGTTGTGTTTGCGCCTCTTTCTGTTTCTGGGCGTTTTGATAAAGGGCCATGAAGTTCACAGGCTCCATCAGGAAGGGGATAAAGCCGCCGTCCACCGAGATCTGGCTTAAGATCTGGCGGGTAAAGGGGAAGATGAGGGTCGGGCAGTCAACGGCCAGGACCATCGGCAGGTGCTGCTCCGGGATGTTCTGCAACAGGAAGAGGCCTGCATGATCGACCTCGGCAATGAAAAGGGTCTTGCCTTCATCCCCGTCCTGTTTGATTGTGGTCGTTATCGACAGGGAGACTTCCCACTGGTCGTCGGTGATTTTTTTGTTCTTGAGCCCCAGCTTCACATCCACCTTGGGCGCAGCCTGCTGGGCCATAAAGATGTCCGGTGCATTCGGGTTTTCAAAGGAGAGGTCCTTGATATACATCTTCATCAGACGAAAGACAGGTGGTGTCTGTTCCTGCTGGTTGGTTTCATTCTGCTCTGCCATAAGAGATCCTTTTTATTGTATTGTTTAGAAAGTTGAAGAGGTTTTGCTACGAAGCATATGGATTGATCTGAAGAGCCTGAACCAACCAGACCATCACGATTAGCTTCATTGTAATGAAATGGGCCCTAACTGCAAGAAAAAACTTTGTGCCTTCATGTGCCCGGCTGTTTATAAAATCTGTTTCAGGAACATGCCGGTAAATGATTTTTTGTTCTTAATGATTTGCTCCGGAAGCCCCGAGGCGACAACTCTCCCTCCTCCATCACCCCCTTCAGGCCCTAAATCAATAATATAGTCAGCCGTCTTGATCACATCCAGGTTATGTTCGATAATCACGATCGTGTTGCCGCTGTCAACCAGGCGGGCAAGGACATTCAACAGATGTTGAATGTCTGCGGGATGCAGGCCCGTGGTGGGTTCGTCGAGGATGTAGAGGGTGCGGCCGGTGCTCTTTTTTGCCAGTTCGCGGGCCAGTTTGATCCGTTGCGCCTCACCGCCGGAAAGGGTCACGGATGACTGACCAAGGGCAATATAGGAGAGCCCGACATCAGAGAGGGTCTGGAGCCGTTTTTTGATCACCGGGATGTTTTTAAAAAAATTCAGGGCCTCTTCAACGTTCATGGCAAGGATTTCAGAGATGTTTTTTGCGCGGTATTTTATCTCCAGCGTTTCGTGGTTATAGCGTTTTTCCCGGCAGGTTTCACAGGTCACGTAGATGTCCGGCAGAAAATGCATGGCAATCTTGATAACCCCTTCACCCTCACAGGCCTCGCATCTGCCGCCCTTGACGTTGAAGCTGAAGCGGCCCGGCCTGTAGCCACGGGCCCGGGACTCGGGCAGCCGGGCAAGAAGCTCCCTGATCGGGGTCAGAATGCCGGTATAGGTGGCCGGGTTTGAGCGTGGCGTCCGGCCGATCGGGCTCTGGTCGATATCAATCACCTTGTCGATATTTTCAAGGCCTGAGATCTTGTTACAGCTGGAAAAGGGCTGCATCCCCGCAATATCTCGGCCAGGCGTCTGGAGCGCGCGCGTTGTTTCGTTGTGCAGTGTCTCCATCACGAGCGAACTCTTGCCAGAGCCTGAGACACCGGTCACACAGGTCATCACCCCGACAGGAAATTTCACCGTGATGTTTTGGAGATTGTTGGCCCGGGCCTTATGGACAGTGATATCGGCCGTCTTCTTCCGGCGTTGTTTCGGCGCCGGGATCGACAAACGGCCTGAGAGATAGCCGCCGGTCAGCGATTTCATGTCTTTGAAAAGACCGGATACCGGGCCGCTGTAAACGATCCTGCCGCCGTGGACGCCTGCGCCCGGCCCCATGTCCACCACATGGTCTGCAGCCAGGATCGTATCAGCATCATGCTCCACCACAATGACGGTATTGCCGAGGTCACGCAGGTTGGTGAGGGTCCGGATCAGCCGCTCGTTGTCCCGCTGGTGCAGGCCGATACTCGGTTCGTCCAGGATATAAAGGACTCCCACGAGCTGTGAGCCGATCTGCGAGGCAAGGCGGATCCTCTGTGCCTCGCCGCCGGACAGTGAGGAGGCTGTCCGGTGCAAAGAGAGGTAGCCCAGGCCGACGTTGTTCAAGAAGGAGAGCCGGTCGACAATCTCTTTTAAAATCCGTTCTGCGATGAACGCTTCCTGCTTGGTAAAGGGGATGTCGTTGATACGGGCTAAGAGGGATGAAATGCTCTCGCGGGTCATCGAATCAATGGACCAGGGTCCGACCTTCACCGCAAGGGCCTCGGGCTTGAGACGGGCGCCGCTACAGCCGGGGCAGGGCTGCTCGTTCATGAAATTTTCCAGTTCCTGCCGCACAGCGCTTGATGCGGTCTCGTGATAGCGGCGGCCAAGCTGTGGCAGCACCCCCTCAAACGGCGCCTGATAGGTGAGGCTGCGCCGGTTTTTTTTGTACTTGAAGAGAAGCTCCTTTGTGCCGGTCCCATAAAGAAGGGCCGACCGTGTCTCTTTTGAAAGGTCCTGAAACGGCGTATCAATGGTAAAGCCGTAATGGTCGACTACAGCGGCAAGCAGTTGGCTGGTATAGGTTGCGGCCGAACGGCTGCTCCAGGGCACAATGGCGCCCTGTCTGATGCTTTTTCGAGGATCAGGCACGACCAGGGCCGGATCAAGGAACTGCTTGATGCCGAGCCCGCTGCATTCAGGACAGGCGCCTTTGGGGTTGTTAAAGGAGAAGAGCTGCGGCGAGAGGTCCGGCAGGCTTCTGCCGCACGCGACGCAGGCGGCCCGTTCGCTCATTAGCTCTTCCGTGTCTGTGTCAGGAAAAAAGACCAGCAGGAAGCCTTCGGAGAGCGAGACTGCGGTACTGACGGAATCGGCAAGCCGCCTGGCAATCGAAGGTTTCATAACAAGCCTGTCAACCACGGCCTCAATCTGGTGCCGTTTCTTTTTATCAAGGTTGATCTCCGCATCCAGGCTCATCATCTCGCCGTTGATCCGGACGCGGACGTAACCGTCCCGCCGGAGGCCATTCAGGATATCGCGGTGACTTCCCTTTTTGGCGTCAACGATCGGCGCCAGCAGGATGACCTTTGTCCCTTCCGGTTTTTCAAGCAGAGAGGCGACCATGTCCTGAATGCTCTGCGGCTGGATTTCCTGACCACACTCCGGGCAGAAGGGGCGGCCTGCCCGGGCAAAGAGGAGGCGGAGATGATCGTAGATCTCGGTGATCGTACCCACGGTTGACCGCGGGTTGCGGCTTGTTGTCCGCTGTTCGATGGAAACCGCGGGAGAGAGGCCTTCAAGCGAGTCCACCTCCGGTTTGTTCATTTGGCCGAGGAACTGCCGGGCATAGGTGGAGAGCGACTCCACGTACCGTCTCTGGCCCTCTGCGTACAGGGTATCAAAGGCAAGGGTCGATTTGCCGGACCCGGAGAGCCCGGTAAAGACAATCAGCCGGTTCCGGGGCAGGTCCACATCGATATTTTGTAAGTTATGCATCCGGGCGCCGCGGATGCGGATTGATTTAGGTTCCATCATTACTTTTTACCAACCTCGCCCCAAAAAAGCCATCAAGACCTTTTTCATTCGGGATGGTGCGGAAAAATCCGTCATCATCAACAAGAGCGGCAGCAGAGGCGGGCAGGGCGGTTTTTGCATTTTCCAGGGAGAATTCCGGATGGTGTGAGAGAAATTTTTCTACGACCCTCTCGTTTTCCTCCGGCTCTGTGGAACAGGTTATATAGGCAACGATGCCGTTGGCAGCGGTCATTGCAGCAGCTGTTTCGAGCAGGAAGAGCTGTTTTTTCTGAAACTGTTTGAGGTCCTTTTCAGTACGGTTCCAGCGCAGGTCCGGGCGCCGCCTGATTACGCCCAGGCCGGAGCAGGGTGCGTCAACCAGGATCCGGTCAAAGAGATCCTTGGTGTCTTGCTGAAACATTTCAAGACTTGACCCCACGATCTTCAGTCGGTTCGCAAGGCGCATCCGGGCACAGTTCTCCTCAAGTCGCTTCACCCGCATCCTGTTCGGTTCAACAGCAACGAGAGAACAGTCTGTCGGCAGGAGCCGGGCCAGCTGGGTCGTTTTTCCGCCAAGACCGGCACAGCTGTCAAGCCAGTTTCCCGGCTCAAAGGGGCCAAGGAGCAGGACGGCCAGCTGGGCCGCCTCATCCTGGACCTGAAAAAGACCATCGTTATAGCCGGGCAGTTCGGTGATGGATCCGGAAGAGTGCGGAACAACAAGACCGTCCGGTGCGTAAGCCGTTTGTTCTGTGGGGATCTCCGCCCGGGAGAGTTTTTTCGCCAGATCCTGCCTGGAAATGAGGCCTGTGTTGACCTGCAGGCAGAGAGGAGGCCGGCTGTTGTTTTTTTGCAGGATCTGCAGGGCCTGATCATGGCCGTACCGTTCTTGCCAGCGATTGACAAGCCACTCAGGGTGGCTGATTTTTACTGCCGTGGGAATGTTGTCTTCGAGCAACGTCCCTTTTTCCTTTTCCCGGACAATGTTTCTGAGGATGCCGTTGACAAAGCCGATCAGCCAGCGCGGCTGCTTGACGACCTTGAAGGCGGCAACGGTCTCATTTATT